>JAZNVJ010000086.1:0-3907 GCA_045592765.1 Alphaproteobacteria bacterium
GGTGTTGTACCAGAAGTTGCTGCACGTAGCCATCTTGATCATATAGAAGATATTTTGAGCGAGACTTTTAAGCGTGCAAACTTAGGGCTAGAGAATATTGATGCAGTTGCAGCAGCAGCAGGTCCAGGTTTGATAGGAGGCGTTGTTGTTGGTGTTATGGCTGCTAAAGCTTTGGCTTTAGCACTGGATAAGCCTTTTATTGCTGTCAATCACTTAGAAGGACATGCTCTTGTTGCTAGATTAACTTCAAATGTTAAATATCCTTATTTGCTATTACTTGTTTCTGGGGGGCATTGCCAGATTCTTATAGTCAAAGGGGTTGGAGATTTTGAACGTTTGGGAACAACTATTGATGATGCTGCCGGTGAAGCTTTTGATAAAGTAGCAAAGATGCTTGGATTAGGATATCCAGGAGGTCCGATGATAGAAAAAATGGCAGCTTTAGGCGATGAAAAGCGCTTTGTTTTGCCTCGTCCTTTGCATAATTCAGGTGATTGTAATTTATCTTTTTCTGGATTAAAGACGGCAGTTCGTAAAATTATAGAATCATATTCACCTGATGGAAATCTTGACCATGCAATTTTGCGCAAACAAGATATTGCTGATATTTGTGCATCATTTCAGCTTGCCGCAGCTGAAAGCCTTTTATACAAACTTAAAAAGGCTATTGTTGAATTTCGTATTAGATTTCCTCAAGGAAAAGATATGGTTGTTTCTGGTGGCGTTGCTGCTAATAATTATCTGAGGAATCGGTTACAAAAACTTGCAGAAACAGAAGGCTTAGAATTTTCTGCGCCACCCATAAGGCTTTGTACAGATAATGGAGTTATGATTGCTTGGGCTGGTATGGAAAGGGCTCTAAAGGGTCTTTATAATGATTTAGATTTTAAGCCACGTCCTCGTTGGCCATTAGATGAAAATGCGCCTAGAGTAGCCGGTGCTGGTGGGGTAAAAGCATGAGGCCATTATCTGAAATATATCAAATTTTAGATATTTTAAAAGCAAAAGAACCTAATCCTAAAAGTGAATTAAAATATCATAACGCTTTTACATTGTTGGTTGCTATTGTTTTATCAGCACAAAGTACTGATAAAGGGGTAAACAAAGCAACTAGTGAGCTTTTTAAAATTGCAGATACTCCTCAAAAAATTCTTGATTTAGGAATCGATGAGCTAAAAAAACATATTAAAACCATAGGTCTGTATAATAATAAAGCTAAAAATATTATGGAGCTAAGCGCTCGTTTGGTTAAAGACTATAATAATGAAGTTCCATCAGAGAGAGAAGCTTTAGAGGCGCTTCCAGGTGTGGGGCGTAAAACGGCCAACGTTTTGCTCAATGTATGGTGGAATTACCCTACAGTTGCGGTTGATACACATGTTTTGCGTTTGGCTAGGCGTTTGGAATTAAGTGACGGCACAACTCCTCTAACTGTAGAAAATGATTTAAATAAACTTTCTGATGATTATAAACTATACTTAAATCACTGGTTGGTTTTGCACGGACGATATGTGTGTAAGGCGCAAAAACCAGATTGTGTAAATTGTCCGATTTTTGAATTTTGTAATAGCGAAGATAAAATATTTTGAGTTCATAATTGTTGACTCAATGCTCAAATTTTGGTATATAT
The DNA here is from genome assembly GCA_045592765.1 of Alphaproteobacteria bacterium. Classification (GTDB taxonomy): domain Bacteria; phylum Pseudomonadota; class Alphaproteobacteria; order RF32; family CAG-239; genus CAZU01. The sequence continues at coordinate 1,631 of JAZNVJ010000086.1, forward strand.
GATGCAACACCAAATTATGATGTATGATAAAAAAATTGCAGAAAATGCGAATCTTGGTTTCTTACTGGAAGAATCAGACAGTTTTTGCTTTGACCGGAAGAAACAGAGAGGAGCAGCTCGGAATCGGTTTTGAAACCCGCCGACAGACAATCGTTAACGGAGTTGACGAAAGTCAAAAGAGGTATCTGGATATACTGTTACAGGATTGTATATTCTTGACAGATAATCTCAAAAAGATATGGAAGGAAATTGCACGAGATGCAAGAATCCTTGCAGAGGAAGCTATGGATAAGGGTTATGGTGATTGCCGCATCCTTATCGAGTCCATTCTGGAAGACGTGGAGTGGGCAGAAAAGAAATTATTTTAATTTAAGCCACCATAGGGTGGCTTTTTTTTGCGCTTGTTAATAAATTTATAACCAAATATCGCTCATACTGGCAATGTTGAATTTTTGATTAACCAAAGTCAGGTTGATAACATGAGCAGAAAGCAAGAAAAAACAATACTTAACACTATTATTGTTGATGATTGTGTTAAGGTTATGAATGAGATGGAAGAAAATTCAGTAGACCTGATTTTTGCGGATCCACCTTATAATTTGCAGCTTGGTGATGCCCTAACTCGTCCGGATAACAGTAATGTTAACGGGGTTTACGAGGAATGGGATAATTTTGAAAGCATGGCTGCTTATGATGAGTATACTCGAAATTGGATGACCGCTGCACGCAGAGTGCTTAAAGATGATGGCGCTTTGTGGGTGATTGGCTCTTATCATAATATTTTTAGAGTAGGGCATATTCTGCAAGATTTGGGCTTTTGGATTTTGAATGATATTATTTGGAATAAAGTTAATCCGATGCCTAATTTTAAGGGAACTCGCTTTACTAATGCTCATGAAACATTGATTTGGGCCAGTAAAAATCCAAACTCCAAATATACCTTTAATTATGAAGCAATGAAAGCCCTCAATGAAGATACGCAAATGCGCAGTGATTGGAGTATTCCGCTTTGTACCGGAAAAGAAAGACTAAAAGATGCTCAGGGTGAAAAACTGCACCCCACTCAAAAACCGGAGGCTTTGCTTTATCGGGTGATTATGTCTTCAACTAAGGTTGGAGATTTGGTGCTTGATCCGTTTTTTGGTACCGGAACAACCGGTGCGGTTGCGAAAAAATTAGGACGTAATTTTATAGGCATTGAAAAAGATGCCACTTATGCTGCCGGAGCTAAAGCACGAATCGATGCGGTAGAAAGAGTAGAAAACGAAGTTTGTTTGGAATATTCTTCGAAAAAACGCTTGCCAAGAGTTCCATTTGGTTCGGTGGTTGAAAGAGGAATGCTTTCTCCGGGTGACATTTTGTATGATGCAGGTCGTAAGCATTGTGCGGTGGTGCGTTCTGACGGAACAATCAAAAATGAACTCATGGAAGGATCTATCCATCAAGTTGGAGCTGCAGCTCAAAATGCAGAAGCTTGTAACGGCTGGGCTTATTGGTATTTTGAAAATGAGAAAAAAGAGCTTGTTTCTATTGATACCCTAAGAGAACAAATTCGAGCTGAAATGTAATTATAGATATTTGTACAGTTCTTTTCCGTTTGTCTTTAGCCAATTGCGACCTTCTTGATATTGAGGGCATAGCTCGGCTACGCATTGCCAAAAATCAGCAGAATGATTTTGATGAGCAAGGTGTGATACTTCATGACACACCAAATATTCAATAACAAAGTATGGGGCAAGGGCAATACGCCAATTATAATTAATGTTGTTTTTATTAGAACAGCTTCCCCAACGAGATTTGGTATCTTTTAAGGTAACATTATGAATTTTGCAGTCTATTTTTTTTGCAAAAAGACAAGATAACGAAAAAAGCTCTTTTTGTGCTTGTTTTTTGATAAAATCACAAACTCTGCGATGCAAAAATTCTTTGTTGCCTCCAATGAAAAGAAAACCATCTTTTATTTGTGCGCCTCGTTGTGATAGAGAATGATTGATTATAACGTTTTTTCCCATGAAAGAAAAAGAATCGCCGTTTGTAAATTTTGCAGATTGAGGTATTTTTGCTAAGTTTTTTTGAATCCAATCTTGGTGTTCTTCTACAAAAGAAATTGCTTTACGAGAAGAACAAAATTTGGGAATGGTTAAAACCGGAATGCGATTTTTTTCATCAATGCGCAAAGTTAATTTTTTTGCCAAAGAGGATTTGACAATTTTTATATCCATATTTAAAGCTTTGCTAAAATCATAGGTCTGGCCAGTCAACAAGGTGATCTTCATA
>JAZNVJ010000087.1:0-3331 GCA_045592765.1 Alphaproteobacteria bacterium
CGATAGAAAGTTCTTCGCAGATACGCTTTATTTCAAGCATTTCTGCGTCGTAACCGCCAAGGATTACTATAACGTTGCTGTTGTTTGTTGCTGTCATAGTCTTTTCAGATTTTGACAACTTGAGATACTATATTTCACAACTCTTGTGTTTACTTAAACATTATCTGATTATATTTCTGAAATAAATTTTCGCTTTGGGTTTTGGGTCTTGAAATCTATCAATTTCAAGAGGGACGATTTAGCAACGTGTCCAGCATATAAGCCGAAAGGTTAATTCCTCTCTCATCAAAACTACTCTTTTTATCCTTCCATATAATCAACAATAACATCTTTCGACACCTTTGTTGTTTATTTCCAGTTTCTCAAGCCTCTCTCATAAATTGCATAACTTTTTATAAGAGAGATTTAACATAAATTACCGCACAAAAGAAAAAGACAATGCCTTAACTTTCGTATGCCTGCGGGGCTATAAAATCCTTGGTATAATGGAATAGCCAATATATATAGCCACCGTAGGGTGGTAAAATATGCAGTGAATAATTTACATATCTATATATTTACAGTTATTACTATACCATATTTTTAGTGGGTTGTAAATATTAATTTAGCAGGGTAGACAAAACCTCTCTGTATATCACAAAATAAAAACTGGATTTTGCTAAAAAAGGCGGTATATTAGTAGTCAGTCATTAGTGATTAGAGGACTGTGTCATGTTGAGCTGAGCGATAGCGTAGCCGAAACATCTCTTAAGATTCTTCGGCAAGCTCGGCAAAACAGAAAAATGTCATTACGAACTTCTTTCATTGTCATCCCGAGCGGAGCGCTAGCGCAGTCGAGGGATCTCGGCAAAATAAAAACAAATAGCAGAGATTGCCACGTCGCTAACGCTCCTCGCAATGACAGTTGGATTCAGCCGAAATTGCTTTGAAAATCAGAGATTTCTCGCAATGACGGTTGGTTGACGTACTCGGAACAATAAAAAATATTATGAAACAACAAAAAAATTGGCTTTAGTATTAGGAAATAAAATGAAAGATATAAATCAATTAACTCCTCTTGAAGCAGCTGCAGAACTCGAATATCTGGCTAAAGAATTAGCTAAGGCCGATACCGCTTATTACCAAAATGATGATCCATATTTAACCGATGCTGAATATGATCGCCTCAAACATCGCAACCTTGATATCGAAGCAAAATTTCCTGAACTGATTCGTAGTGATAGTCCTTCAAAAAAAATCGGCTCTGCTGTTAAAAGCGGTTTTTCTAAAATAACTCATAATTTTCCAATGCTCTCTCTCGGAGATGTTTTTTCTACAGAAGAAGTTGCCGATTTTATTTTGGGTGTAAAACGCTTTTTGAATACTGCCGAAGATATTGACTTCTTTTGCGAACCTAAAATCGACGGACTTTCTTTTTCTGCTCGTTATGAAAACGGAATTTTTGTTAAAGGTGCTACTCGTGGTGATGGCACAACCGGTGAAGATATTACTGCCAACCTTAGAACCATTAAACAACTTCCGCAAAAAATAGAAAATGCTCCTGCTGTTTTAGAAATTCGTGGTGAAGTTTATATGTCTAAAGCTGACTTTTTGGCTCTAAACGAACGCTATGCCAACGAAGGGAAAAAAACTTTTGCTAACCCCAGAAATGCGGCTGCAGGTTCACTTCGCCAACTTGATGCAAAAATTACTGCTGAACGTAATTTAAGCTTGTTTGCTTATACTTGGGGAGAGGTTTCAGACAAGTCTTGGAATACTCAACAAGAATTCTTTGAACACTTAAAAATTTGGGGATTTCCGGTAAATCCGCTTAACACACTTTGTCATAACTTGAGCGAAATTGAAAACAACTTTAATCACCTGATGGAAATCAGATCATCTTTGCCTTATGATATTGACGGTATGGTATATAAAGTCAATTCTATTGCCTTGCAAGAAAGATTAGGTTTTTTAACTCGGACACCTCGTTGGGCTATTGCTCATAAATTTCCGGCCGAACAAGCTCTTACAATTGTTAATAATATCCGCATTCAAGTCGGACGCACCGGTGCCCTCACCCCTGTTGCAGATCTGGAACCTATTAATGTCGGTGGGGTAATCGTTTCTCACGCCACATTGCATAATGAAGATGAAATTAAACGCAAAGATATTCGCATTGGTGATACGGTAATAGTTCAACGAGCCGGCGATGTTATTCCGCAAATAGTGCAAGTAATTACAGAAAAAAGACCGACTAATTCAACTGAATTTATTTTTCCGACTGTTTGCCCCGAATGCGGCGCTCACGCCATTAAAGAAGAAGACGAAGCTGTTCGGCGTTGCACCGGAGGCTTAACTTGTCCGGCTCAGGCGATTGAACGCCTTATTCATTTTGTATCAAGAGATGCTTTTGATATTGCCGGACTTGGTGATAAAATTGTTGAAGAATTCTATAAAGAAAAAATATTAAATAATCCTGCTGATATTTTTACGCTAGAAGAGCGTAATCAACCGGAAACTCTGGATTTGTTTACTCCACTTCAACCCAACTCTTTTCGCTTACAAAATCGTGAGGGATGGGGTAAAAAATCGGTAGAAAATTTATTTAACGCTATTAATCAAAAACGCCAAATCAGCCTACCTCGTTTTATTTATGCGTTAGGTATCAGACAAGTAGGAATAGCAACTGCCTTGTTGATTGCTAAAAACTATGGTGATTTTGGTCAATTTATGACTGATATGCTCAATAAAGAAACTGCCAAACTTATCTCCATTGATGGTATTGGCGGCAGTATGGCTAAAGATATTGTTGAATTTTTTGCTGAAGAACATAATCAAAAAATAATTGCAGATTTACTGGCCCAAATAAATATTGAAAAATTTGTTGACACTTCTCGCAATGATAGTCCTATCAGCAACAAAACCTTTGTTTTTACCGGAACATTAGAAAAAATGACCCGAGCAGAAGCCAAAGCTAAAGCTCTAAATATGGGAGCAAAAGTAGCGGGGTCGGTTTCTGCCCGTACCGATTATGTTGTTATCGGCGCTGATGCCGGTTCAAAAGCAGCCAAAGCTAAAGAACTTAATATCAATATCTTAAGTGAAGATGAATTTTTGGAATTAATAAAATAATACTGAAATTTTGCTTGACTCTTTGATGTATCCCCATTATAGACAAAATATAAACAAATATTAAAAGCATATAATTATGAATAGAAAACACAAGAGCCCTGTCTCCAATACGGAGCAACTCAACAAATGGAAAGATTATCAAAAAGCGCATATGGTGTTTTTTGATAAGAACTACAATTTATGGCAGATATATAAGTATCATGGGGTTCATTTAAGAAGA
>JAZNVJ010000088.1:0-11796 GCA_045592765.1 Alphaproteobacteria bacterium
GAGGGAGATTCTGCAGGCGGCTCGGCAAAACAGGGGAGAGACAGGTTTACTCAGGCAATATTACCGCTTAGAGGTAAAATCCTAAATGTTGCCAGCGCAAGTCTTGATAAAATTATGCAAAATCAAGAAATCAAAGATATGTGTGAGGCTCTTGGTTGTGGCGTAAAAGAAAACTATAAAGAAGAAAATTTACGTTATGAAAAAATCATCATTATGACTGATGCGGATGTTGACGGAGCGCATATTGCATCATTATTAATGACGTTCTTTTATCAGCAAATGCCTAAACTGATGGAAAACGGACATGTTTATATTGCCACCCCACCATTATACAAAATAGCTGTCGGCGGTAAGAACTACTATGCTCAAGATGATGCTGATAAAGATAAAATTTTAGCTAAAGTTGTTAAAGGTAATCAAAAACCGGATATAAGCCGCTTTAAAGGTTTGGGAGAAATGAGTGCTCAACAACTCAAAGAAACCACTATGGATAAAAAGAATCGTCTTTTATTACGAGTCATGATTCCATCAACCAACACAGAAGAAGGAAAAGAAGAAGCCTTTGAAACCAGACGAATGGTAGAGCGTCTGATGGGAAAAAATCCGGAAACACGTTTCAAATTTATAGTCGAAAGAGCTAAATTTGTTGATGATTTGGATATCTGATGATTCGCAAAGCAACAAATAAAGATACCGCTAAAATTCTTGATGTTTGGCTTGATGCCTCAAAACAAGCTCATAATTTCATTGAAGAATCTTATTGGCAAGAAATGGCTGTATCCGTTCAAAATTATTACTTACCTTATGCTAAAACATTAGTTTTTGAAGACAAACACAAAATAAAAGGTTTCATATCTATTATAGATGACAAGCATATCGGTGCTTTGTTTGTTGCACCTAAATGGCAAGGAAAAAAAATAGGACAAAAACTTCTAAAAACAGCAAAAAGATACTATCCTATGTTGTCTTTAAATGTATTTACCAAAAATACAAAAGCTATTAAATTTTATATGCAAAATGATTTCAAAATTATCGCTGAACACTTAGATCAATCCACTAAAGAACAGGAATTAAAAATGTGTTGGGGAATGGGATGTAAGAGTGGTTTTAGAAAAAAAAGACAAGGAGATTCTTAAATAAAAAAGTATTGACAACTATACTTAGCTTGCGTATATTTTGCTTGTTCTTGGGGTTATAGCTCAGCTGGGAGAGCGCTTGAATGGCATTCAAGAGGTCAGGAGTTCGATCCTCCTTAGCTCCACCAATTTTCTTAAGCTCGCTTGTTTGGCGAGCTTTTTTATTGCTCTTTTTTATATTATCAAATAGTATGACTGTACTTTATGTATAACTATAAAACTATTGATATATGATTATTAAAATTACAACACTCAACTTCGCTAAAGGCTTTGGACTATTCGGAGATATTGAAGAACTCAAAGCAAACATCGCAAACCATAGCGATGAAGAAGTAGAAAAAGCATATTGGTCTTGTGCTTTTTTGCAAAAAGAATTTACTTCTGAAACGCGTTTTCGGTATTATTTGGAAATCTCAAAATTTGATGAGGATCTTGCCAAGGAACGCATAAGACTTGATGATGAAATCGTAAAGTTTCTTGAAAATACCATTACAAACCGAAAAAGGAAAAAACTACAAGAATCCTTGTTAAAACAATAATAGGACTTACCATCTAAAAAACACCTCTTTTTTGAAAAAGAGGTGTTTTTTTGTTTTTAATAAATCTCCTAATTATTTTTGTTTTTTTGATTTGACTTTATTAACAATTATCGGAGAAATTTCTGATGACTTATCTTGTTTATTGTCAATTCGCAAATCCTTACAATCTATTGCTGATTGGAAATCTTTTTCCCAATCTTGCTTAGTATAACCTTTTAAGTCTCCGGAATTGCTTTTTTTATCAACAATATTGCCAATAACCATATATTTTACTTCTAAAAATTTGTTAACATAACGCTCTGCATCATCAATAAATTGATCTCTATTATCAGCAACCATTTTTTGTAAAGACTGTAAAAAACCTAAACGAATAACTTTAAAGTCATCAGGCACAGCTTGTACGGTTGAGGATTGTTTGTGTTTATAGTAATCATACATATTTTCAGGCAATCCTGTTACTTTTGTATCTTTATATAAAAGCATTGCAAGGCTTGGAAAATCTTCGCATACTCTCATTTCTTTGCTGACATTCGGATACATATTCATATATCTTTTAAAGATATCTCCTCTTACAATCTTGGTCCAACCGATACTATCGGCATGAGAAGCTATTTCCGGCATTTCTTCAACTGTTGAGCTACCAACACTTGCTAATTTTTTCGATAAATTGTTGTGAGGAGTTCCGGAATTCCAATTCAAAACCAAATCCATATCACCAGACAAGTCAAATCCTGCAATACAAACATTTGCATCGTTGTTTTCCATTTGCATTACACATTTACTTACTGCTTGAGGAGAAGTAAACTTATCGTCACTATCCAACATAACAAAAACATCATCATCTTTCATTTGTGATGCAACAATTCTTCCCAAACGCTCAAAAGATTGCCCACATCCTCCATTTTCATCGTTTTGATAAATTTCAAAACTAACACCTTTATTTTCAAAATCTTTTTTCCATTTTTTTAGTTTTGACATTGTTTTATCAGTAGATTTATCATCAAAAACGATTACTCGCATATTTTTGCAATCTTGCTCTATTACGGAACTGAGACAACCATCTATAAAATTTTCCTGATTATATGTTCTAATGCCGATAAATGTGTTATTCATTGTTTTTCCTTTTTCTGATGTTGATAGAATAAAATAGCTTGTTTTAAACAAGCTATTTTGCTTTTTAGAGGATCGGTAATTTGATGACGATTTTCTGCACTCGGTGTTCGCCATCAAGATGCGTGCACGGTTTGTGGGCATCCGCAGGATAGAGAACACAGAACTCGCCAGCCTTAAGCTGAAGCTTCTTTTTCTTCACATCCCCATTCATGAAAACAATGTCATGAATATAAGGTTTTGTTACCGAGAAGTTGGTGTCATTGACATCTGCAACCTCTATTGTTTCCTGACCAGAAACAATTATCTGCACATCAATGAATTTTTTGTGTGCTTCAAAATCTTTCTCCTCCGAAGGTTTTGTCATATATGACTCCGCATTCAAAAATGCTTCTCCTTCGAATTCATAACGACCTTCCTGAAAGTCTTTAATCAATGCAAGGACCTTGTCCACCATTGCCTGAGTCACTCCATTAACTGTGCTCAGGGAACTTAATTTATTCATAATAAGGTATGTTTCGATTATTTTATGCCATACTATTAAAAATTTGTCAACATCAAATTGCATCGTTTAGACAAAAAAACACCACATCCAGAGACTTGTTATTCTTAAAAAAGACATGTTCGCTCTTTTGTTGTTTGTACAGATAGACACATTATTGTCTAAAGTGCTACTTAATGGTTTGACTTAAATCAAATATTATGATTTGATGTATTTGATTTTAATTTTTATATAAAGGATAAATTAATGAGCAGAGTTATTACTTTAATGCCGGTAAGAATGGCTGCAACCAGATTGCCCAATAAACCATTGCTTGATGTCAACGGAAAAAGCATTATCCAGCGTGTTTATGAAAACGTTAAAAATGCTATTGATGGAGATATTGCTATCGCTGCCGGAGATCAGGTTATTGTTGATGAGTGCAAGAAATTTGGGGCAAAAGCTGTTTTAACTGATCCTAATTTGCCTAGCGGTACAGATCGTATTGCCGCTGCGCTTAAAGAACTTGATCCTGATGGTACAAAATATGATATTGTGGTAGATTTCCAAGGAGATAACTTAAACGTAGACCCTAAAGTTAACCTTCCCTTAATTGAAATGATTGAGCGTACAGATTGTGATATTGCTACTTGTGGAATGATTATTAAAAATGAAGAAGATAAAACAAATCCGGCAGTGGTTAAAATCATAATGGGTCTGAAAGAAGGAGAGACAGAAGGCAGATGCCTATACTTTACTCGTGCCACAGCTCCGTTTACTCGTAATCCGGAAAAATGCAAAAACCAAGATTTATATCATCACATCGGCATTTATGTATTTAAAGCTGCTTCTTTGCAAAAAATGGTTTCTTTAGAACCTGGGGTATTGGAACAAAGAGAATCTTTAGAACAACTTAGAGCTTTAGAAAATGGTATGCAAATCAGAGCAAAATTGGTTGGTGATATTCGCTTAAACAAAAATGCTCCGGCAGATATTAATACTCCGGAAGATTATGAACTTTGTAAACAGTTCATAAAATAATCCTTTTAGAGCCGCTAAATGCGGCTCTTTTTATTTATCTTTTTTGGATTTTAATTGCCCGCAGGCCGCTAAGATGTCTTGTCCTCTTGCCACTCGTATCGGAGCTTCATAGCCGGCACTCTCAAGAATCTCTGAAAAAGCCCTAACTCTATTATTGGAGCTTGGTTGATAATCGCACCCCGGCCATGGATTAAAGGGTATTAAATTAAACTTAGCTCCTAATTTATGTTTTTTCATCAAAGCTATAAGCGCTTTTGCATCTTCCGGAGAATCGTTAAAATCTTTAAGCATCAAATATTCAAAAGTAATATAACGTCCGGGGCTCATTTGGCGCTGATAGTCTTGACAGCCTTTCATCACCTCTTCTATCGGGTAGCGGGTGTTTATCGGCATAATCTGAGAACGCTTTTCATTGTTTGGCGCATGCAAACTAACAGCTAATTTACATCCTAATTCACTTGCAACTAAACCTATCTTTGGTGCAATACCTGAAGTTGAAAGTGTAATTTTTCTCTTAGAAATTGCTATTCCATCACCATCGGAGAGAATTTTTAACGCCTTAAAAACATTATCCGGATTATGCAATGGTTCTCCCATACCCATAACCACAATATTGGAAAGATATCTGGTTTCTTTGGTTGGAGATGGCCATTCTCCATATGCATCTCGGGCCACCATAAACTGTGACACTATTTCTCCAGCGGTAAGATTACGAGTAATTTTCTGACTACCGGTATGACAAAATTTACAACCTACAGCACATCCTACTTGTGTAGAAATACAAACAGCTCCTCTATCCTCTTCCGGAATATAAACTGTTTCTATCCGCTGCCCGTCTGCAAATTCAAGTAACCATTTGTGTGTCTTGTCTTTAGAAACTTGTTCAGCAACAATTTTAGGACGAGTAATGGTAAAATTTTCAGCTAATTTAGTTCGAAAATTCTTGGAAAGATTGGTCATTTTCTCAAAATCGGTTTCTCCCCTAAAATAAAGCCATTGCCAAAGCTGTTTGGCTCTAAAAGGTTTTTCTCCAATTTGTGCGATAACTTCTGCAAGCTCTTCTTTGGAAAGACCTATCAGCTCTGTTTTTGACATTAATTTGCCTTACATTTATTGGAAATAGCACGATATGCATTAGCAAAGCCGGATAATGAATAAGTATCCTTAGTTTTTGTGCCTCGAGAAGAGGTGCCATAAACCACCATACGGCTTCCTCTCTTCATAGCCTCAACCATTTCATTATCAGTTTTTTCGTTTGTTGGCCAAGCCTTATCTCCGCTAGTAAATATCTTATCAAAAGTTTGGGCTCCGATTTTTACTTCAACTTTTGCGCCTTTTTTATATTCATAACCGGCATTAAAATTAACAACATTAAAGCTGTTTTCATCCGGTCGATGAGTTACCACTGCATATATATCACCTCTGCGAGTATATTTACCCTCATCTTTTTTAGGGGTTGATGCCATATAGCATACAGCTCCGGCAGAATCACGATAATAATATGCAATCCAATCTCCATATTCTCCTAAAACCTTTGGAGTGGAAGCAAAAACATTGCAAATATTACAAAACAAAGAAACAACTATAGTAAATAAAAATTTTTTCATTCTAAACTACCCACAATTTTAATTAAAATTAATATAATAATAATTGAAAAATATATAAAAAATGTTAACTTCAGAAAAAAATTTAGGGATTAACCGATGATACGTGATAACTATCTGGATATTTCGAGGCTTATAAAAAATAAAAAAGTTCTAAAGTTATTTAAGATTATTTCACGCCATGGTGGCGTTGTCAGGTTTGTTGGTGGTGCTGTAAGAGATGCGCTAAAAGGAATCGATGGTTCTGACTTAGACTTCGCAACCGATTTGTCCCCCGATGAACTGGTAGAAGCTTGTAATGATGAAGGAATCAAAACTGTAGCCATCGGAATAAAATATGGAACTGTAGGTGTAATAATCGACAATACTGTTTTAGAAGTAACCTCTCTTCGTAAAGATATTAAAACAGACGGTCGGCATGCTGTAGTAGAATTTACAGACAATTGGGAAGAAGACGCATCAAGACGTGATCTTACAATAAATGCGGTTTATGCAGATGAAAATGGAAATGTTTTTGATTATTATAATGGGATTGAAGATTTAGAAAAAGGTATTGTTCGCTTTATCGGCAACCCTGACACTCGCATTAAAGAAGATTATTTGCGTATTTTGCGTTTCTTCCGCTTTTATTCGTTATTTGGAATTGGTAATCCGGATAAAAAAGCTCTGTCTGCATGTGCAAAAAACAGTAATCTCCTAAAAAAACTTCCCATGGAACGAATCCGAGATGAATTAAGCAAGCTCTTGCTTACTCCAAATGCGGCAAAAACTATTGATATTATGCAAAAAAACAACATCTTAAGCTATGTTATGCCTGATGGAAAATATTTGGAAAATCTGGACTTTTTGAAAAAATTGGTAAATGGCAAACCGCTAAAAAACAAGTCTTTATTATATCTTTTCACATTATACCAACCTGATGAATCTTTAGCAGATAATCTGGCAACAAGATTAAAGTTCAGCAGACAAGAGAAACAAAAATTTTTGCGGTGGGCTACAAATTTAGTTGAATTAAATGAGCTTAAAAATGAGATAAAACTAAAACATTTGGCCTATGAATTTGATAAAGAGTTTTGCCTTGAAAACTTGTTATTAATTGCCGCTAAGAACAAAGAAAGCATTAGTGATTTTTGGGATATTTACACTAAAATAGAAAATCTTGAAGAGCCTGTTTTTCCCGTAAAAGGAAAAGACTTAATAGCTGAAGGAATTTGTGATGGAACACAAATAGGCAAAAGACTTAAAGAGATTGAAAAAGAATGGATTTGCAGCAATTTTGCTCTAACTAAAGAAGAATTACTAGCCCCGCAATACAACAAAGTTTCTGGAGAATAAAGCAGATTAAAAAGCGTTTTTAATGTGCTGAATACTGCAAGGAAACTTTACTAAAACAGCATCAAAACGGATATCATAATCTTTGAATTCTGAATGCCTACTGATATATACTTCTGCGGCTCTTTTTATCCTTTGTTGCTGATCTGAACTGATTGCGTAAGCTGCATCATTAATAGTGCGACGTTTTTTTACTTCTACAAAAACCAAAGTATGACTTTTTTGTACAATCAAATCAACCTCACCTGCATTGGTTCCTCGACCGGTAATATAATTTGAAGCAATTTTGCGATAGCCTTTAAACAGCAAAAAAATTTGAGCTAAAATTTCTGCCCCTAGTCCGGAATAATAACTATTCATCTTTCACCTGTAATGCTAACTCATAAACATCATTCTTGTTCAAATTATATTTGCTGACAATGTTTTTTACTGCTGTTTTCAAACTATTTTGAGACAGCTCCTGTCTAATTAAAGCTTTTAAATCTATCGTATTCACATTATCATTATCGGTTGGAGGCGAAATCATCATTACCATCTCACCTTTAGGTTCTTTATCTGAAAAATGACTAATTAAATCTTCTGCAGAACCACTAATACACTCCTCATATATTTTAGTTATTTCTCTTGCAACTGCAACTTCTCTACCAATAAAAATTTCTTTGACGACATTTAATGTCTTTATAATACGATTGGCTGTTTCATAAAAAACCAAAGTCGTATTGACATTTTTCAGTTCTAAAAATAAATCTTTTCGCGCCTTATCTTTATTAGGAACAAACCCAGCAAACATAAACCTATTGGTCGGAAGACCGGAAAGTTGTAAAGCACAAATCACAGCACAAGCTCCCGGAATCGTACAAACATTTATCCCTTGTTTGCGACACAAGCGAATCAGTTTAAAACCTGGGTCAGAAATTAAAGGACTACCGGCATCGCTTATCAACGCTATTGTTTTACCAGATATTGCCAAGTTTACTAAATGTTGTGATTGTTCTTGTTCGGTGTTATCATCTAAACGTATAAATGTTTTTTTGTTATCAATTCCCAATAAAGAAAAAAGCTTTTTAGCCACTCTGGTATCTTCACACGCAATAACATCTGCATTAATTAGCGTTTCTTTTGCTCTAAGCGAAATGTCTTGCAAATTTCCTATTGGTGTTGCAACAATGTAAATTCCGTTTTTCAAAATACCTCTCTTTACAATAAGCAAAAATTACATTACAACTTAAGCATAATTGTTTTATATTTTAGGATAAAATGCAAGTGTTAAAAAAAATTAGTTTATTCGTAGCTGTTGCCTTATTGGCTGCTTGCTCATCATCAAGAAAAATAGCTTTAGAACAAAGCGGAATAAATGATTTTAATTCTGATATCAGCGAAATTAATATATCTAACGATTCAAGTTTTAGAGTAGGAATGCTTTTACCTTTAAGCGGAACAACCGCAAAGCATGGGCAAGGATTAAAAAACGCCTCAATGTTAGCTTTAGAAGATCTAAAAAATCCTAATATAATTTTGCAATATTACGACACTCAGGGAACACCTAGTGGCGCTCGTATAGCTGTGGAAAACGCTATTCGACAAGGTGCAAAAATTATTATAGGGCCCTTGATGAGCTCTGAAGTTCAGGCGATTGCTGAAGAAACTATATATAAAGGTGTTCCGGTTATAGCTTTTTCTACTGCTCAAGAAGTTTTGCAGCCCGGAATATATACTATGGGCTTGTTAATGGACGAACAAGTGAATCGTATAGTTAGCTTTGCCGCTCAAAAGGGTAGAAAACGGCTAGCTTTACTTGTTCCGGATAACGCCACAGGAATTGCTGTAGCCCGAGCAGCAACAAAATCGGCTCAGAAAAATGATATTGATGTTACATCTATAGGTTTTTATCACCCCAACATATCTGATTTTTCAACTATCATCAAACAAATGACTAATTATGAACAACGTCACGCTGAAGTGTTGCGCTTAAAATCTGAATTAGAAGAAAAAGTAACAGCTGGAGACAACACTGCGGTAAATGAATTAAAAAAATTAGCAACTAAAGAAGGTATTGGAGACGTTGGCTTTGATATGATTCTAATTCCGGAAACGGGAGCAAAACTGACAACAGCAATATCTATGCTTGCATACTACGATGCAACATATCCTGATGTGCAATTTTTAGGAACATCCGTTTGGGAAGCTGGGAAGTTTAATAACGAATCGGTTATGCACAAAAGCTGGTTTCCGGTAATATCCAGAGCTTATAGTGGATATTTTGCCAATAAATATTTTCAAACTTTTACTGAAAAACCAAGTAGTTTGTATTCTTTTGCTTATGATGCTGTAGCAATGGCTAACAACCTATCTAAAGTTTCTGATGATAAACTTAATGCAATTATAACTAATCCCAGTGGATATAAAGGTATTAACGGAGCTTTTAAATTTTTTGAAGATGGACGAAATCAACATAGTATGGATATTGTAGAAATTAGACCTTCAGGTAATATAGTTATTGATTCTGCAGGCGACAACCTAGCAAATTCTTCACCTATACGACTTGATGCGGTAAATACATCGCATAACTTTATATCGCCTAAAATATTTGGTAAAGACATTCAATCTGCACAAATTGCAATTTATGGTTCTTTGCTTTCGGATAATAACATTATACCAAATGTAGAATAAACATTATTTTGCTTGAAAAATAATGCTAATCTGCTAACTATATTGAAGGAGAACGATGGGTTAATTATTCGCCAATCCGGTCAGGTTCGGAAGAAAGCAGCCGTAACGAATTAAATTAAGGTCATTTGTTCTCCACCATTTATGTTAGGTTGTGATTATGGCAGAAGAAAAAATTAAAAAAGATAATTACGTCGTTTTAGCTCGCAAGTATCGTCCACAAAACTTCAATGAGTTGCTTGGGCAAGATGCTTTGGTGCAGACATTAACTAATGCCATAAAAAACAATCGCTTGCATCATGCTTATATTTTGACAGGTATCCGAGGCGTGGGCAAAACAACAACAGCCCGAATTATTGCTAAAGCTCTAAATTGTATCGGAAAAGACGGACATAGTGCCCCAACTATTAACCCTTGTGGAATTTGTGAAAACTGTAAAGCTATTTCTGAATCTAGACATATTGATGTTTTGGAGCTTGATGCCGCATCACGCACAGGTGTTGATGATGTGAGAGAAATTTTAGATGGTGTTCGTTATAAACCGACAAATGGACGCTACAAAGTTTACATCATCGATGAAGTACATATGCTTTCTAAAAGTGCATTTAATGCGTTACTAAAAACATTGGAAGAACCTCCTTCTCATGTAGTATTTATTTTTGCAACAACAGAAATTCGTAAAGTTCCAATAACGGTGTTATCCAGATGCCAACGTTTTGATTTACAGCGCTTGACTATTGAAACTTTGGTTGGACATTTTAAAAACATTATTCAAAAAGAATCTCTATCTGCTGAAGAAGAAGCATTACATCTGATTGCAAAAGCTGCTGACGGCTCTTGTCGTGATGGTTTGTCTCTTTTAGATCAGGCAATTTCTTTGGGCGGTGGTGAGGTTAAAACCGATGTTGTAAAAAATATGATTGGTTTGACTGATAGAAATCAAACTTTTGAGTTGTTTGAAAATATGCTCTCTGGCAAAACAAATGACGTTATCTATTTATTGACACAAATGTATAATAATGGCGCAACTCCATTGATTGTATTACAAGATTTAATAAATTTAACACATTTGTTGGCAAAAGTAAAAATTGTTCCAACATTTGTTACCGACTCCAGTTTATCTGAAATAGAAAAAGAATTTTGCGCCAAACTAACCCCTAATACTCCTATAGCTATTCTTTCAAAAATATGGCAAATGTTGATTAAGGGAATGTCTGAATTATCTTTAGCTCCGGTACAAATAGATGCTTTAGAAATGATCTTAATCAGAATTTCTTATTCTGCTAGTTTGCCAACCCCTTATGAAATTTTAAACGACGTAAAAAAAAACTCTAATTTAAGCCTTTCGGCTCCAAACATACAACAGTTTCAACCATCAAAAATATTTGAAACGAAGAAAGAAACACAGAATTTAGTCTTTAATACACCAGAAGAAATTGCGGCTTATTTAGAAGACAATAAAAAAGTATTGTTGGCATATACCTTCAAACATGATATCTCTTTTTGTGAATTTTGTTTTGGAAAAATGAAGTTTACCGCTTCAGATAAAGTTAATCACGACTTTTTGTTTAATTTACAAAATATTCTTACCGAAGCCACCGGACAAAAATGGGATATTGAACTTGTTTCTGGATATTTGGGAGAAACATTGGCAGACAAAGAAGCGGAAAAAGACAACGATAATAAAAAAAACGTTTCTGACTTACCGCTTGTAAAAGCTATTCTAGCAGAATTCAAAGGATCAAAAATAGAAACATTAACCAGAAAAATTGAAGAATCCGAAACACCTAGCAATAACATTGAAGAAAATTTAAACTATTTTGAAGAGGAAATATAAAAATGATGAACATTCAAGGCATTATGAAACAAGCTCAAATGATGCAAAA
>JAZNVJ010000089.1:0-2562 GCA_045592765.1 Alphaproteobacteria bacterium
GGTAATTATAATAAATATAAAAGAGGAGAATTTTTATTCTCCTCTTTTTTTGAAATGTTATAGCGGGTAATTGGCTAAAACGAAATCAATATCTTTATCTCCTCGACCGGATAAATTGATGAGGATTTGTTTATCTGAACTTAATTGTGAGGCCAATTTCATTCCAAAAGCAATAGCATGAGAGCTTTCTAGAGCGGGAATAATACCTTCAGCTTTGGGTAGGGTGTAAAATGCGTTTAAGCATTCTTTGTCGTTTATGGTAACATATTTAGCACGTCCGATACTGTGTAAATATGCATGTTCCGGACCTACGGACGGATAATCTAAACCGCTGGCAATGGAATAAACCGGAGCAATGTTGCCTTGATTATCGGTTAGTACTAAAGATTTAAATCCGTGGATGATTCCTTCTTTGCCAAAGTTGATTGAAGCAGCATTTTGTCCGAGCTTATACCCTTTGCCTAAAGGTTCTACTCCGTATAGGGCAACTTCCTTATCGTTTATAAATCCACTGAATAAGCCGATGGCGTTGCTGCCTCCGCCAACACAAGCAATAATCGCATCAGGTAATTTTCCGGTTTCGGTTAATATTTGTTCTCTGGCTTCTTGTCCGATAATACTTTGATAATCTCTAATCATAGTAGGAAACGGATGCGGTCCGACAACTGAGCCAATACAATAAATACTGTTGTTTACATCTTTAAGATAAGCATCAAAAGCACTATCAACAGCTTCTTTTAACGATTTTTGTCCGTGAGTTACCGGAATGATTGTTGCTCCTAAAAGTTTCATTCTTTGTACATTAGGGCGTTCTTTATTGATGTCATTTTCGCCCATATGTATCTCACATTTTAATCCCAAATAAGCAGCTGCGGTTGCCAGAGCTACACCATGTTGTCCGGCTCCGGTTTCAGCAATAAGTTTAGATTTACCCATATGTTTAGCTAACAAAGCTTCGCCGATACAGTGGTTTATTTTATGAGCTCCGGTATGATTTAAATCTTCTCGTTTTAAATATATTTGCGCTCCTCCAATTTGATTGCTTAAATTTTTGGCATAAGTTATAGGGGTAGGGCGACCTTGATAGGTGCGGCGAATATACTGCATATCATTTAAAAATTTAGGAGAAGATTTTAGTTCATTATAGGCTTGTTCAATTTTATTCATTTCGTTTTGTAAAGTTTCAGAAACGAAAGAACCGCCGAAATCATTAAAAAATCCGTTTGATGTTTGCATATAGTTTTCCTTGATTTTATTAATATGAATGAAAATTTTTGATATAAGCCCTTTACGGGAGGGACTATCCCATTGAAAAACATAGGTGCGTTAGCACCACCAGCAAAAACACCAGTTGTGAAGAGAATTGAGAATAAAATTTTTGTTATCAATATTTATCATGAGCAATATGATATTCACTGTTTGCAAGAAGTCAAGAGCTAATAGTTGTAATTACTTTTTTAGTGATTACTTATATGACATCAGATATTATTTGAGGAGAAAATAAATGCGGAAAAGTTGGTTTGTTGGTTGTTTAGCATTGTTGTTGCCGACAATGGCGGAAGCATATGATACTTATGGCTTATATGCAAATTTTAAAAAAGTAGGATTGGATTTGGGAACAAGCAAAGTAAGTAATTACAGAGAGTATGAAAATTCACCGAATACGGAATTGAATGAAAACACCCAAGGGGTATTAAAAGGAGTGTTTGAATTTGCTTTTGAGTATGAGCAACCAAAATATCGTTGGGATAATGTAGTATATGCCGAGTATGGTAAAAGTAAAATTCATGGTAATAAGGGGAGGGATTCTTATACCGAAAACGCCGATAAATTACAATTTTTATCAGAATATACTTATAAAATTTGGCATTTTGAAAAAAATAATTCAGATTTGGGGCCTTTTGTCAGCGCCGCTTATCAGACCGAATTTACTACGGATTCTGATGCCAAGCGTCAAAAGGTTGCACGTTTACAACAGGGTTTAAAGTTAATTAATGGTACAAAAGGAATTACCGATTTTCATTTAGCGTTGGTGGAAGAATTAGATGTTACCTATAACAAAGATGATGACAAATTAGCTTGGCAAGTGGGATTTACCTATAAATATCCGTTTGCCAATAAATATCGTTTTGAGTTTGAGAGTTATTTCAGGGATTATATGTCTTATTCTCGTTATGAAGAAACAGATTTTAAGTATGAATGGTCAGCAATTGCAAAGCTTAATATTAAACTTAATGATAAATTCTTTATTGAGCCTTATGTTTCATATTTTAGAGCAGAAGATAGAGAAAATAATAAAGCCGGTTCTAATGTAATATTTGGTGTGGCTGCAGCATATAGCGAAATTTTTGAAATGTTTTGATTATAAAAAAACCGAGATATCTATCTCGGTTTTTTGTTGTAAAAATGAAAAGGTTATTCAGCAAAGTAGTTGCGTAAATAGTCTTTCAAATCAGCAACATTAACTCTGGTTTGTTGCATGGTATCTCTGTCACGAATGGTAACGGATTCCGGTTGTTGCTCAATAGTTTCAAAGTCAACGGTAATGCAGAGCGGAGTACC
>JAZNVJ010000090.1:0-2709 GCA_045592765.1 Alphaproteobacteria bacterium
AAAACAAATCGAAGAAGAATTTAATAGTAATCGAGTTGTAGAAATAGAAGCCTCAGATAACACAAAAAACGATAGGGTTAATGGCAATAATCGCAATGGCGCATATAATGGTAGTTCGGATACAGATTCCGATAATGAAAATAGTGACGAACTGGAATCATGGCAAACAAACTTTTCATCCTACATTCCCGAACGAGAAAAAACTCCTAGCATTGATAAAGCTAAAAAAGCTATACTTGCTCGTTCAGGCATTATGCGTATAGATAAAAAATGTATCAAAAAAAGAAGAATGCCGGATGGTAGCTACGTAATCGCATTTTATGATAGCGAAAGTGATTTAAAAAATGATGGCAAACTAGACAAAGATGGCATAGCAAAAAACACTAAAAAAGTTGCTTTCCGCTTATACAACAAAACTCCTCCTGTTGTTGGCATTTATGTTCCTCAGGGTAAAAAATTTGAAACCGCTTATGCCAAAGGCGCCCTAAAAGCACTCAAAAATCAAGGATATGATTACTTTGTAATGCCCAATGCCATGGAATTTGGCGGTGACGCACAAGGTGCCTTTTGGGAAGCTGCCGGTGATCAGTTAGTATGCCCCAGATTAAAACGTGGACCTGATGATGAAAAAGGTTGCGATATGGGCAACGATCACTTAACCAAACTGTTAAAAGCCATCCAAGATAAAAATGATGGTAACGAAGATGAAAAATGGCTCTACAAAATGCGTTTGGTTGAAGAAATTAATGCTTATCAAGCTTGGAAAGATCCTAAGAATAAGAATAATGCCTTATGTGATACCGCGGCAGGTTTAACCGGTGACATCAAATTCCACCTGTGGAGTTCTTCTATCTTACCTGATATCGATAAACAAATCCAAAAAGGAATTGATAACGAAGGATGGAATGCTATTGATATTTCTTGCGCCTATGTTGCACAAAAGAAGATTGCTGAAGCAATCCACAAAGGTGTTTTATCTTATACGGATGAAAACGGACAACAGGTTCGTATTCCTGTAGATTACATAAATGGTAATAGCGATACCATAAACAAGATGTTTAAGGCGGAAATGCGTGCTGCCGAAGCAACCGTAGTTAAAGAATTCAAAAAAAGATGTAAACCCGGATGTGCTGATACCCCAAGTGATGATGATGTCACCAATGAGGATGATGATCAAAATCAAGGACAAAATTTAAAACCTAAAGATTTTGAAAATGCCAGTAAATCTTTAGTTACATATTTTAGAGATAGCACAGAAGCCAAATTTAAAGATATTTGCAGCAAATATCCCGGATCAGAATATGCTAAAGAATGGAAAGTTAAAAGAGTTACATCTCCGCGCACTATCCGCATGGGAGAAAATGATCGTTGTTGGAGCAACGTTCATGGCAATGCTAATAGAACAACACCTCAAGGTCGTGGCGGTGGAAACGGAAGATAATTAAACTTAGGGGCTTGTAAAAACAAGCCCCTTCTAATCACTAATAACTAATCACTAATAACTAATGACTATTTCACACTTCCGGAATCGAAGACTGAGTTCTTTTATCTTCAGCCACCGGCGATTCTGCAGATTTATCAATTGCTTTTCCGGCAACCACATCTTTAATCTCATCTCCGGTCAGAGTTTCATACTCTATCAGTGCCAAAGACAAAGCTTCCCATTCTTTCTCGTGATCTTTAAGTAATTTAGTCGCTTCCGCATGAGCATTCATTACTAAGTTTTTAATCTCAGCATCAACCAATTTTGCAGTTTCTTCACTCATATTTTTGCTTTGCGTAACTGATTTACCCAAAAATACTTCACCTGTATTCTCTGCATACAAAATCGGTCCCAATTTTTCGCTCATACCCCACTCGGTAACCATTGAGCGGGCTAAGTTTGTTGCTGCAGCGATATCTGAAGATGCTCCACTGGTAACTTTTTTATCACCAAATTTCAGTTCTTCAGCCACTCTTCCGCCCATCATAATAATCAGGCGAGAAAGCATTTTGATTTTAGAATAAGAATACTGATCTTTTTCCGGCAACTGTTGCACCATTCCAAGCGCCCTACCTCTTGGTATAATTGTTGCCTTATGAATCGGATCGGTTTCTTCCACAAACAATGAACAAATAGCATGGCCGGCCTCATGATACGCAGTCAAACGTTTTTCATTATCATCCATTGCCATAGATTTGCGTTCACTACCCATCAACACCTTATCTTTAGCATCATCAAAATCTTGTGATGTAACTTTGTGCTTATTTTTACGAGCGGCAAGCAACGCTGCCTCATTTACCAAATTAGCCAAATCAGCTCCGGAAAACCCCGGAGTTCCTCTCGCAATTACCGAAAGATTCACATCTTTTGCTAATGGCACTTTCTTAACATGCACTTTTAAGATTTCCTCACGTCCTTTTTTATCCGGATTCGTTACCGTAACTTGACGATCAAACCTTCCCGGACGAAGCAATGCCGGATCC
This sequence comes from Alphaproteobacteria bacterium, assembly GCA_045592765.1. Taxonomy (GTDB): domain Bacteria; phylum Pseudomonadota; class Alphaproteobacteria; order RF32; family CAG-239; genus CAZU01. Next base: position 2,467 of record JAZNVJ010000090.1, read on the forward strand.
AACACATCCGGACGATTCGTTGCGGCAATAATGATAACATTTTCATTATCTTCAAAACCATCCATCTCAACCAATAACTGGTTAAGTGTTTGCTCTCTCTCATCATTACCGCCGCCAAGACCTGCTCCACGATGACGACCAACCGCATCGATTTCATCAATAAACAGCAAGCATGGTGCATTTTTCTTTGCTTGTGCAAACATATCACGCACACGACTTGCTCCCACACCAACAAACATCTCC
>JAZNVJ010000091.1:0-4828 GCA_045592765.1 Alphaproteobacteria bacterium
TCGCTTGAACAAAAGATTGAATATATAGAATTATTGTTCCCTTCACGGCAAACAAAAGAGGAATTGATGAGTGTTTGCCAAAAGAATGAAGAAAACCTGAAAGCTTGTCTTTTCAATATGGATTTTCCGAAAGACTTTTGGGATAGCGAGAAAAAATCAGCCGACCGATTTGTTTCTTTGATTGTAAAGCAACCAGAAATAATAGATAAGATGAAAAATTGGCAAGATACTTCTTTAGATGATAAGAAACAGATGCTTCAACAAGTCGGAAAGGTTTTTGAATATGTCTACGGAACAGTTCCTGAGATTGTTTTCTTTACTCCAGAAGAAGAAAGGGCTAGACGCCGCACCCTAGGCTTAAATGAAGATGCTCCGATTAACGCAGCTTACCATCAAAACGGAAAAATTCATTTTAATGAGGAACGTTTACAAAGTAGTGATAATTTCTTTGCTGTATCCGTTATGTTTCATGAGGGAACGCATCATCGCCAACATTTGAATGATTTTGATAATTCATGGGTTAGGCGTATTTTTGATAGCAATCTAACAAATATTAATGTTTACGAGAATGAAACCAACAACAGAGACCGAGATTTACATACGATGCAACCCTCGGAAATTCATGCTTACGGTCTTCAAGAATATGTTGAACAGCAAATTACTGAAAAAACAGGAATAGATAAGGTTCGTTATGCAGATTTAGGAAAAGAAATCAAAAATGTTCATAACAAGGCATTTTCGATGGCAAAGCTGGCGCAATATCGTTCGAAACAAAAATAAATTTAACTCGTAAACAGTGAGTTAAGCATCACCAATAAAACAAAAACCTCCTTAAAGGAGTTTTTTTTATTTTCCAAGTCGGGTCATTCAGTGTTAAAGGTAAAACATATATATGTATTTTTTACTTTATTAGCGATGTGTTTGTTGTGCAACTTTGTGTCTTTGAATGCTATTATATAAAATTTTATTATATATAGCTTTGCCATTTTCTTTGATTTTATTAAATATTTTCTTACATTTATCATCTTGCCCACAAATCAATGTTTCTGTATCAGCTAAAGGCTCATTTTTTATTGATCCTCTAACACCATTTACAATAGCTTTGCCTGAAAGTGCTAAAATTGCTTTTCCTTCATTAGATAGTCCTTTTTGATTTATATCATAACCTATGAAATTGTGTTCTTCAACTCCACCTCCCAAACTCGAACAAATGAAAACATTTCCTTGTCTTTCTGGGAAATAGCTGAGCGTCATTTCTCCTTGTTTATTAAGATTTACAATTTCCGTCTGAAAATTATTGTGATGACTAACTTCATCATCTTGTGCTGAACAAAATGAAATTAAAGTAGATTTTGATATTCCTAAAGGACAGTATGGAGCATGAGCGACACAAAGAAGTTGCTTTTGAATTTGTTGTTGCTCTTGTTTTGTATAGCCCAACTCTTTCATTTTAGCTGTCATCATTTCTTCTAATTTTAAGAATGTGTAAGCGCCATGACAATGGGCAACAATATTTAGTTTTCTTATATTTTGCATTGCTTCTTCAGTTGAAATTCTCTTACCATCTGTATCTGATATACGAGGTAAAAATGCCGTATCAAATATTTTTTTGATGTAACGAGGGTTCATTGTATCGTCATTTAAGGTGGATTTTATTTTTACATTACGTTTATGTGTTTGCATTAAATGTGTTCTGGCATTGTTTGCGTTAAATACTATATCCCTATCATCCCAGCCTCCAAAATCATATACTACCGAATATAGTGCTATATCTTCATTCATTTGTTCTCTTTGAAATAATTGTTCTAATGATTTTAGATAGCCGTTAGCTCTTTTGTCAGATATTGTTCCATCTCCTCCTAAAAATAAAACACAAGTTTCTGTCGGTTGTATCTCATCTATATTTTTCCAACCCATTGGATTATCTTCATCTTTTTCGACACGTTGTCCAATAGATATGCTGCTGCACAGTTCCTCATAGTTTCCTAAAATCCTATGAGCAACTTTTCCTGATTCTTTACTGTTATTAGGGTTGGATAATCCCATGTTAATTATATTATCAATTTCATTTTTAAATTTTTCATGTGTTCGCATACTTTCTAATGATTTGTATGCTGATTTAAGGGATGCAGCATCGTTTTGTGAAGATGAAATATGCTGCTTGATAATAGCTAAACCAGCATCTATTCTATCGGGCGAAGTACTGCAAATTTGGGATAAATTTTTATATAAAATAGAAAGTTGTGAAGAATCTTTAGGTGCAGTTGTAGTAATGATTTCCCATATATCTTCAGATATTTCAGGTTTTTGTTGATATATAGATGGTAAAAATTCCATTATCTTACTTTGAATTCCCGGAACTAAAGACATACTTTCATTTAGTATTTTAAGAGAATCATTTGGAGACGATGCTGTTATTATTGATTTTAAAGCAGAAACATATCCATATTGATTGTTTGCACTTATATTTTGAGATGATTTTTTTAATTCCTTATACATCAGACCTGACAATTCGGAACGAGATTTAAGTATATCGCTTGTGCAATTTGTAATTATCCAACCATTTCCTTGTGATTTAATTATATCAAAAGAATCTTCAATTTCAGGATAAGATAATTTGTTTATAATGGCTGCATATGTTGTACATAGACTTGGTCGTAAATCGCTAGATTGTGCTACTTTATCATTACTTATATGATAAAAAGCAGGTAAGTATAAGAATGCATCAGAAGGATGTTGAGAAATATGCTCTTGTATAGTTTTAAGGTGATTGGCAATATCTGAAAAACTAAACTCCTTCTGCTCTAATATTGTTTTTATTGTGTCCATATTTCCCTCACAATACTTTATTTTATTAAATATAATTATAACAAATAAATTGACTTCTATCAATAGCTTTTTCTTATTAAAATAAGGGAATTTGTAGAAAAATATATCATTTGGGCTTGTAAGATATAAAACACATCAACTATTATAAAAGTATATATTTCCGCAAGAACGACTTAGTCACCTCACCAATACAAACAGCAGGCTGAAAAATGCCTGCTTTTTCTTTATTATTCAAGCCTTTCAACAGTTTCGAGTGTTAGTTTTTCAAAAATAGCTGTTTTTGTAATTTTCACGAACCGACTTCACTAACTTTCATTGTTTTTCAATGTGCTATAAGCTGTTTTAGTCTTTTACTCATAAGAAGCTCAATCTTATTAATTATTGGAGAATATAAATCTTGTACTTGCAATTCGTTTCTTAGTTCGGAAACAGCTTTTGATATCTTATCTGTCATATCATTTATAATGTTTTCCATTACATTGGGTTTAATTTCCAATTCTTTTGCCAAATTTAAAAAGTGTTGCTTAGTTATGAGATTTGGATTGTATTCACCATCAATAGACATAGCCATATTGACTGAAAGAGTTTCGTAAACTTGAGTTGAAACCAAATCATATAATGGCGAAAGCTCGTATTTGCCTTTTTTGTGAAGCAATGAAAAGTTTTTTCCATGAGCATCTGAATTACCGATAATAAAATTAAATACTATTGTTTGCAAATATGTAATAAGAGTATCGGCTTTTCTTACGAAATCAGCATTTCTGATTAGTTTATAACATTGTTTTATGCTTGCTCCGCCTTCTTTTTGATATTTTTTATCAGGCAACATTAGTGTTTGGCAAAAATCTTCCTGATGTATTCTTTCTAAACCGGATAATTTTAATGAATTGTTTTCTCTATCAAATCGTTTAACAATATAGGCTTTTACTCCGTTAAATTCTCTAATATTCGAATGTGCTGTCGGTAAACCGATTTTATCGGCTAATCTCATACAAAAGTTCTCATTATATATGATATCTTCAAAATATGGATTTTGAGGCTTGATTATATGAGTTGATATATATTCACCACAAGGTAAATAATAGTTTTCACTACCATCCGGTATTACACACAAAGCTATTTTTTGCTGTGCTCCTGCAAGAGATAAACGAATTTCTTCACCTGTAAGCAGAGGAATTTGAGCTTGATTCAATAAAACTTCTGATATTTTTTCTACTGATATTGGTTTTAATTCACTCGTTTCTTCTTCTCTTGAAACACCTTCAGGATATAATTCAACAGCACCGGCACATTCTCCGCCGATTTCTTTTAATAATGCAAAAGGGTTATTACTTGATACCTGCTTATAACGAGCAACCGCATCTCTTATTCCTTCTTCCGGAAGCAAATTATTGAAAAAACTGCGAGTTTCTTTGTCTGAAAAAGAACTCTCTTGAAGCGGTAAATTTATGGATATAGGTGTGGTCACATCCGGCAGATACTTAAAACTCAAGTGAGAGTTTTTTTCGGTTAGTTTACCAACCAATTTGCCATAGAAATATACGTCTAAGATCGGCATACTAATCCTCCACAACCAAATCAATACCTAACACATCCAAAACCAATAAAACTTTGCCGATTTGGCAAGTTTCTTTACCTGCTTCCAAATCAACAATAAAACGCAATCCCACATTACAAAGTCCTGCCAGTTGGGTTTGAGTTAAATTTTGTTTTTTTCGTTCATCTTTTATTTTAGATGCAATATCTTTGATGTTTTTAATTTTCATAATTTTCCCTCTCGGTAAAATTATAAATCAAATAAAATTAAAATCAAGTAAATTTTACCGATCGGTATATTTTTAATCCGTTTTATTTCTTAAATGAATTATTTTTACCGAACGGGAAATTATATATGAAATATCCGAATATAAATGTAAATATTAACTTTATCCAGTAAAATGTGAATTCCTGCCATATTTTTATATGAAAAAGATACTCCCCCGGCCTAGCCGGGGGTTCT
>JAZNVJ010000092.1:0-9389 GCA_045592765.1 Alphaproteobacteria bacterium
GTTTCAATTAAATGTGTTATGTTACTGGTAAACAATTTTACGGATATTGCCAATAAGATAATACCAAAGAATTTTCTAATCATATATAAAATTCCGGCACCGATATATTTATCAATTTTTTTTGTTAATTTCAGTACCAAATAAATTATTACCATATTAGCTAATACAGCTAAAGCAATATTAATGTTATCATATTGCGAACGAATGGATATTAAGGTAGTTAGAGCACCGGCACCGGCAATTAACGGAAATACAATCGGAAAAAACGTAGAATCTTTAGGTCCGTCTTCAGGATCTTGAAATATTTGAATATCCAAAATCATTTCCAGCGCCATTACAAAAATTACCAGTGATCCGGCAATAGCAAAAGAGGCAATATCAACATTAAACAATTGCAGGAAAGCTTCTCCGACAAAGAAAAATATAACAAACATCAGCAAGGAGAGCAGGGTAGCTTTACCGGCATAAATTTTACGGTTTTTCTTTTTAAGAGAGATAAAGATAGGAATCGAACCTGTAACATCAATAATAGCAAATAACACAAAAAAAGCACTTACGAATTGCTGAAAGTTAAAAGTACCCAACATTATTTACCTCTAAAGTATTTTGAAATTTTAAAGTACTATATCACCGCTTTAAGCAAAAACAAGAAGTTTATAAACATTGTGATTAATTTTATATCAAAAAAACAGTCCATTATTTACAATGAACTGTTTTTTTTGTGTTACCATTTAACCTTTTGCTTGGCAATATCATCAGGTAATTCTCCCATGTAATATATGGTAGTTAAAATATGTCTATCCAATCGGCAATCATAAATGTTAATAATATCCGAAGGGTCAGCAACTATTTCTACTGCACATACTTTATCTCTAATTTCCGGAGGACATTGACGAATACATTCCTCTAAAGACGGATTTATACGTCCGTAGTAATTGCCATAACGATGATATGTTGTTATTCTGGCTATTTCCAGCAATCCTTCTGCCTCCTTTAATGGAGTAGTTGTACTTACAAAAGAATTACCGGCAATATTACGTGCTTCTACCCAATAAAGCGGAGCAGTTGCGTCATTTCCGATTGCAACATAATTTTTTCCGCCACGCATTACCGGTTTGATGTTTTTTGCCAATTTCAAAACTTCATCATTTGATAAAGCTTCTTCTTGCTTTTGAATGGCTTGCAATTTTTCAATTGTTGCTTTAAGCCAATCTTCTTTAGGGTGCAACATTTTGAGCAACCTAATTTGTTCTTTTGTTTCCATAATGATAATTATTTTAATAGTTATAGTTATATTGCTTCATAAATAAGGTATATTGCTTATTAAATATTTTGTCAATATAAGGGCTATAAAAAAACAAAACCCTGCCACAAGGGCAGAGTTTCATTTTAATGGCGATCTCGAGAGGATTACTTCACTTCGTTTCGTTCACTTCGACAATCGGCAAAGCCGACCGGCATACTTCCGTCTGCCTTTGTCTTGTAGTCAAACCTCTTTCCCAGAGGTTCAAATCCTAGACATCGCGTATTAAAACAAAACCCTGCCACAAGGGCAGAGTTTCATTTTAATGGCGATCTCGAGAGGATTCGAACCTCTGACCCACAGCTTAGAAGGCTGTTGCTCTATCCAGCTGAGCTACGAGACCATTACTATTATAAAAAAATGGTCGGGACTATAGGATTCGAACCTACGACATCTTGCTCCCAAAGCAAGCGCTCTACCAGGCTGAGCTAAGTCCCGAAACAATTTAAGCATATAATTAGCGAAATAATTTTATTTTGCAAGAGTTTTTTTTATTATTTTGCTTTCTTCTTTACATATTGCGTAAAAAAGGTAAAATAGCAAAAAAATTTATTGTTTGTGGAAGATAGTAAATGAAACAGTTTTCTAAGCGTAAAGAAGATTTTATCTGTGAGCATTGTGGCACAGAAGTAAAAGGCGATGGTTATACCAACCATTGCCCCAAATGTCTTTACTCTAAGCATGTGGATATTAATCCCGGTGATAGAATGGCAGATTGCGGCGGACTAATGAAACCTATCGATATTGAACAAAAAAATGGTCAGTACATCATTGTTCAACGTTGTCAAAAGTGTGGCTTTATCCGCCGCAATAAAGTTGAAGATAATGATGATTTTGAGGCGATTCTTCAAATTATTCGCACCAAAACCAATTCCCTTAGAGGCTAATTCTTCTTTGTTTTCGCTTTTTTAGTTTTTTTGCTTACGTTTATTTTCTGTTTTTTGTTTTGTTCAACTGCGGTTTTGGGAATATTGATTGTTAAAACCCCATCATCATAATCAGCTTTGGCTTGTTTAAATTCTAAATCCCAAGGTAGAGGGATGCTACGTCTGACCATACCATAAGATATTTCTGAAAAATAACTTCCTTTTTCTTTTTGTTCAGTTTGATGTTTTTTTTCACCCGATATTGTAAGATATCCGTCAGCAGAAATCTCTACGTCCAGATTCTCAGCAGCTACTCCGGGCATTTCTGCAGTAACCGTTACATTGTTTTTATTTTCACTAACCTCAATTTTAGGCTCCATATTAGTCAATTCATTATGATGTGAAAAATCGAGCATATTCCAAAAATGATGAGCCAAGTTTCTAAGTTCATGATGATGTGTTTGAATCGGAACATTACGTTCATTGTTCATATCACTTAGTTGATTATTCATTTGATATCTCCTTTGTAAAAAAATACGGCTCAATATAGGTAATATCTATCGTTTTATTTTCAATGGGTTGGAACAAATTAAAAATAATAAAATGTCAAGCAAAAAATGTTACATTTTTGTTACAAAAAATGTTGTATTAAAGTGTAAAATATGCTATATATATAGTATAACAAAGCCCTCACAAAAGGAGGTTATTATGATGCAGACTAAGACTAAAAGAGGTTCAGATTTTTTGGATAGAATATCTGCTCCTGATATTACAAAAGAAGACTTGTTTAGGATTCTTTTTGATGCTCGGGGTGTTGGTGAAGACGTAAACACTAAGCATATATTTTTTCAAGAAGTAATTATCAAGTTTAATGCTTCAAAAGCTGTAGCCGTCATCAAAAATCACCTACCTTATGAAACCGATAGTCACTATGTTGATGTTGCGATTTTTCGTTATATGCAAATTGGTGGCGATATTAAAAAATTTGATGCAGATTTGCAAAAATATAAAATTGAGTATTGCAAAACTCACTCCTTTATACAAACCAAGGGTTGTCCGGTTACCGCATCAGCCCTTATCTAGCGCAAAACTAACAACAAAAAACCTCACCGATCGGTGAGGTTTTTTGTTGTATTGTACGTTATTTATTAATAGCAAGGAGCGTAGATAACATCCATTGTTGCCGGTTTTCCGGTGAGGAGGCAAACGCCTTCAGTGCCGGATTGCTCAAACGGAATACAACGAATGGTTATTTTCATCGCTTTTAATATTTCTTCGCTTTGCGGATCACCACACCATTTACCACGAACAAAAGCAACTTTGGCTGTTGCATCATCTTCAATCCACTCATTGGATTGTGCAAAATATTTTTGAAAATCCTCAACCGAGGTAATATCGGTGCGAATGTTATTTAGCAGTCTTTTTTGAGCTTTGCTAAACATATCACTTTGGATTCTCTCCAAACGCTCAACAATTGTATTTTCAAACTCTTCACGAGAAAGAATTTGCTTACCTTCGGGAGTGCCGAGTTTGATGCGTTCTTTAAGCATAACATTATTACCATCTGCATCACGTTTACCGATTTCCAAAATAATCGGAGCACCTTTGCGGGTCCATTCCCAGAACTTGTCAACAGATGACTTATCACGTTTATCAAGTTTGATTCTGATTTTTTCACCAAATGGCATTTTGTTGCTTAAGTTTTTGCGAATATCATCAATATAATTCATAATAGCATCTTCATCAGCGGTATTTTTAATTACCGGTATGATTACAATTTGATGAGGTGCAATTTTGGGTGGCACAACCATACCTTCATCATCAGCATGTGTCATAATAACTCCGCCGATTAGACGAGTGGAAACACCCCAAGAAGTAGTATAAGCAAATTCTTGTTGATTTTGCTTATTTACGAAACTGATGTTTGCAGATTTAGCAAAGTTTTGTCCCAGAAAGTGAGATGTTCCGGCTTGCAAAGCTTTTCCGTCTTGCATCATTGCTTCCACACAATAGGTGTCAACTGCGCCAGGGAATTTTTCATGTTCCGGTTTGCGTCCGGTCAAAACCGGCATTGCCAAAGTATTTTCACACAAATCTCTATAAGCTTCTAACATACAAGCTGTTTCTTCTTCAGCCTCTTTAGCACTGGAATGAGCGGTATGACCTTCTTGCCATAAAAATTCACGAGTGCGCAAAAACAGGCGAGGGCGCATTTCCCAACGAACTACATTTGCCCATTGATTTATCAAAACAGGCAAATCACGATAAGATTTCACCCATTTGGAGAAAGAATCAGCAATAATAGCCTCAGAGGTTGGGCGTACAATCAAAGGTTCATCCAGTTTTGAATCTGGCACAAGTTTTCCGTCTTGCATTGATAGACGAGAGTGAGTAACCACAGCCATTTCTTTGGCAAATCCATCAACATGTTCAGCTTCTTTTTGGAAGAACGACAGAGGAATAAACATTGGAAAATAGCAATTTTCATGATCTGTTGATTTTATTTTTTCATCAAATACATCTCTGATACGCTCCCAAATTCCATATCCCCAAGGTTTAATCACCATACATCCCGGAGAAGAAGAATTTTCGGCCATATCGGCCTCAGCAATTACAGATTGATACCATTCCGGATAATTTTCTTTTCTGATTTTTTTCAAAGCCATAATGTTTATTCCTTTTTCATAACGTAATGAAATATCCGCACGCCCCATTGCCGCAGATTTGTTTTTTGTTTCATTGAGCACTCTTTATTGTCATTGTGAGGAGCTTGCCCCAAACTCCATCAAAACCGTCATTGCTAGGAGCGTTAGCAACAAAGCAATCTCGGCTGAATCCCAACTGTCATTGCGAGGAGCGTTAGCAACAAAGCAATCTCGGCTATTTTTTATTTTGCCGAGATCCCTCGACTGCGCTATCACTCCGCTCGGGATGGCAATAAAGGAGGAGCTCGCTATGACATTTTATTTTTTATTGTCATGTTGAGCAGGTTTGCTAAAAGCAAACCTTGTCGAAACATCCCTTGAGATCCTCGACTATGCTCTCGCTCCGCTCAACAATAACTACCAACTATACAACCTTTTTTAGTAAAATCCAGTTTTTTTTGCAAAGTACTTCACTTAACAAACTTAAACCCCAATTGAGAATTATCTCTATTGGGGCTCATTTTTAAAATTTTTCAACCTTTAAAACGGTGAAGACACATCCGGAACGATGTTTTGCGGCGGTAGTTCTTCTTTTACCAAAGGTTCGGTATGAGTAATTACCGCCACTGATTCGTTCCCTTTAGTAACTGTATCAACTTTAGCATTTAGCGGAATTGGTTGTTCGCTAACAGTTGTTGTAACTTCGCTTACTCCGTTGTTTGTTGCTGTATTTGTTGTTTTAGCAGTTGGTTGTGGAGCTTTGTTGATACCTAAATATTTTTCCACCGCATTTTTCTCAGCTTCTTTTTCTGCTGATGTAATCAGATTGAGATCATACAAAACTTCTAATCGGCGCAAATCGGTTGCCGCATCCAAAATATTTTTAGATGGAGCCTTCTTTTTTAAGCGATTACGTGGAGCAGGTGACATTAATGCCTCAATAATAACTTCTCTTTCAGCAGTAAATTCACGAGGGGTAACTGCTCTGCTTTCTACACCTTCTTTTAATACATTGATGCGCTCCACAATCAATTCCGGAGCGGGAACAGGTCTGTCAATTCCAACACCCGGAGCTTGTTTAGTCAAAGGAAGCAATCCGCCGATATTGGCATTACGACGAGTTAAAAATTCTTCTTTAGAAATCAAATCATTTTCAGCTAATTCTTTCATAACTAAAAATCTAGACACGATATTTTGTTCTTGCGGAGTAAATACTTCATCAACATCTAAAGGTTTAGGAGTGGGGACAGTCTTAGCGTTTTTTTCTTCCCAAGCATTGGTAATTGTAGCTTTACTTTGAGATTGTCCGGCATCATCACTGATATTAAATTTTTTATCTTCAATTACCAACTTGCTTTGTTGCAAGGATATTGCTCTAAGTCTTTGAGCTGCAATTAAAGATATTTTTTCGGGCATTCCGCTACTACTGCCCAAAATTGACGTCTCCGTTCCGTCAATGATAATCAAATCCTCATAATATTGGCGGGCACGATTGATTCTGCCCAATCTTTCGGCAGAAAGTGCACCGACTAGCAGAGCCTGTTGGTTGCGAGGATTCTCTTTTAGGGCATCAAGCGCATAAGACTGAGCCAGTTCAAAATCTCCCTGAGAGAAAGCGATTGTAGCTTCTGCAGCTTTTTTGCCGCCATCTTTTTCAAATTGGCGAACAAACCAATTCGATTCTTTATCACTGTCTTTTTTATCTAAAATCGCACAACCTGAAACAATAGCCAAAGCTGCAACACACATCATTAATTTATTAATACGAGATAAAAACAACGGACTACTCCTAAAAAACACCAATATTCAATTATAATTTATCTCATATTATAAAATATTAGTTTATATTACAATAATTTTGTTTGCATTGTTAATTTATGCTTGATTTATTCTGATTATTATGTAGTATGCAAGGCAATTAACCGAATTTTAAGACATTTGCGGATGTGGTGAAATTGGTAGACACGCCAGATTTAGGTTCTGGTGCCGCAAGGTTTGGGAGTTCGAGTCTCCCCATCCGCACCAATTATATAAAGTGGATAATGTCTTTTAATTTAACTTCCAATTTAACAAATAGAGTATATTGTAATGAAGATAACCGAAACTAAGTCTTCCGGACTTAAAAAAGAATACAAAGTTGTTGTTTCTGCAGCTGACTTTGCTGCTAAAATAGACGCTAAAATCAAACAAATTGCCAAAACCGCCAAATTACCCGGTTTTCGTGCCGGTAAAGCACCTTTTGAGATGCTCAAGAAAAAATATCATGACAGTGTTATCGGTGAGGTTATGGATGAAGCAGTTCGTAATGGTACTACTGAAGTAATCAGTTCTGAAAAGTTACGTCCGGCTATGCAACCGGAAGTTAAGATTACTTCTTTTGCTGACGGTAAAGACTTAGAATTTGAAGTTAAGTTAGAAAACTTGCCGGAAATTAAATTAGGTGATTTTTCTAAAATCAACTTAGATAAATACATGGCAGAAGTTCCGGCCGAAGAAGTTGAAAAAGCCCTCAAATACATTTCTGAATCTCGCAAAGAATCTGTTGTGGTTGATGGCAAAGAAGCTGCCAAAGGTGATATTGTAAAAATTGACTTCGTTGGTTCGGTAGATGGTGTTGAGTTCCAAGGCGGCAAAGGTAATGATTATCCGTTAGAACTTGGTTCTGGCTCATTTATCCCCGGTTTTGAAGATCAATTAATCGGTGCTAAAGCCGGTTCTAAAGTTGATGTTAATGTCAAATTCCCAGATAATTATCACGCCAAAGATTTGGCAGGCAAAGATGCTTTGTTTGTGGTTGATGTTAAAGAAGTTCGTGAGCCCAAAGCTGTTGAGCTCAATGATGAATTTGCCAAATCTGTAGGTGCAAAGAGCTTAGATGAACTCAAAGAAGACATCAAAACCAGAATCAAAGGTGACTATGAAAATGCATCTCGCATGAAGATTAAACGTCAACTTTTAGATGTTTTGGATGCCGAATACAAATTCGAATCTCCGGAATCTTTGGTTGATGCCGAATACAAATCTATTGTTGATCAATATGAACAAGCTAAAAAACACAATCAGCTTGATGCTTCTGAAAAAGAAAAATCAGAAGAAGAATTGCTCAAAGAATACAAAGAAATTGCTTTGCGCAGAGTTAAGCTCGGTCTATTGCTTTCTGAAGTTGGTCAAGATGCCAAAATCACCATTAAGCCGGAAGATATTAATGCCGCTATTATGAATGAGGCTAAAAAATACCCCGGACAAGAGAAAATGGTATTGGATTATTATCTCAAAAATAAGTCAGCTGTTGAAGCTCTTAAAGCTCCGATTTTTGAAGAAAAAATCGTTGATTACCTTATCAGTAAGGCCAATGTTGCTGAAAAGATTGTCAGTGTTGAAGAGTTATATAACTTTGATGATGGCAAGTCAGCTCAAAAGTCTGCTAAAAAAGAAAAGAAATCCGCATAGTTTATCTATACTTATTAAGAGCCGTTTCTATTGAAATGGCTCTTTTTTGTTTGGGATTAAATCCGTAAACACCTTGTAAATTGTATATTTTCTTTTATTGTATCCTTAGGAGCAATACAATGATTAATAAAATGTTTAAGAGTAATTTTGCGTTATTGATATTTTTTTTAATAATGGGCGGTTGTGTCAGTCTGATAACTCGCTATGAGCTATTTTGGGATTTAGTTAATTACCATTATTACAATCCTTGGGCACTATTTAACGGAAGATGGATGTATGATATTATTCCTGGTGGTGTAAATACTTTTTTTAATCCCCTACCTGATATTCCGTTATATTTATTAATCACATATTTTAATGATATTCCGAATTTGATTGTTTTTGTGCAAGGTTTTTGGGCTGGTGCTGCTGCATTTATGTTTTTAAAATTGATAAATTTATTTTTTGATACTCATGTTTGGAGTGGGCGCTTACAGATACTATTGGCATGGTTAATTGGTGTTACTTCTTGGTCTTTTTTTATGCAAATAGGTACCTGTACAAACGAGATAATGATGACCTTAATGGTAATTGGAGGGTATTATCTTATCATTAAAGAATTAAAAAATGCCGATAAATTAAATTACAAAGTGTTTTTCTGGGCTGGCATATGTTTAGGAGCAGCTACCGGACTAAAACTTACATCAGCGACATATAGTATATCATCCGGAATTGCAATGATATTATGTTATCGCTATTTTCAGCCCTTTAAGCGAGTAATGTTCTTCTTTATATTGGGCGGAGTTGTTGGCTTTTTGTTAACTTATGGGTTTTGGATGTGGAGACTATGGACCACTTTTGATAATCCGTTTTTCCCATTATTGAACAATATTTTTAAATCAGATTGGTTTGATTTTAAAAGTTATAGAGATACCAATTATTTGCCTAAAAATATTTGGGGATATTTGTTTTATCCTATTTATATTTACATGGGAAAATTACAATTTGATGGTCGAATTATTATAGTAGATTTTCGCATCATTATTATGTTTTTCATTTTAATTGGTTTTATACTCTTATATTTGTTTCAATTAGTTAAGAGAAAAAAACATTTTCAATTTAATAAAGAAACGTTATTTCTCTGTG
>JAZNVJ010000093.1:0-2094 GCA_045592765.1 Alphaproteobacteria bacterium
GCTGCCGGTAATATTATTCCTTCTTCTACCGGTGCGGCTAAAGCTGTTGGTAAGGTTATTCCTGCTTTGAACGGTAAATTGACAGGTATGGCTTTCCGTGTTCCGACTTTAGATGTATCTGTTGTTGACTTGACTGTTAACCTCAAGAAAGCTGCTACTTATGAAGAAATTTGTACTGCTATGAAAAAAGCTTCTGAAGGTGAACTCAAAGGTATTTTGGGTTATACTGAAGATGCAGTTGTATCATCTGACTTTTTGACAGATTCTCGTACATCTATCTTTGATGCAAAAGCAGGTATTCAATTGACACCTACTTTTGTTAAGGTTGTTAGCTGGTATGATAATGAATGGGGCTATTCTAATAAAGTATTAGACCTCGTTGCTCATATGGCTAAAGTAAACGGATAATTTGTTAATTTTCCGCGTTTGGATGTGGTGTTTTTAACCTTGTTCAAACGCGGAATTTTTTTATAGACAATGTGCAAAAAGTAGTTTATCAAGTACTTGATTTAATTACTTATTGTATCACTTAAATTAGGAAAAAATTATGGAATTTAAAACAATTGCAGATTTAGGCGATTTGAATGGCAAAGTTGCTATGCTTCGCGCCGACTTGAATGTTCCGATGGATGAAAATTTTAAGGTAACAAACACTGCTCGTATTGACCGCACAGTTCCAACCATCAAAACTTTGATGGATAAAGGAGCAAAGGTTGTAGTTATCTCTCACTTCGGACGTCCGGAAGGCAAGGGAGATATGAAAAATTCTCTTTCTCATGTGGCTCCGGAACTCGAAAAATCTTTGGGTAAACACGTGGTGTTTGTGGAAGATTGTATCGGTCCGAAGGTAGAAGAAGCGGTTAAGAACATGGGAGCAGATGAAGTTTTGCTCTTGGAAAACTTGCGTTTCTATAACGAAGAAAAGAAAGGCAATGAAGAATTTGCTAAAGAGTTGGTTAAACCTGCTGATGTATATGTTTCCGATGCATTCTCTACAGCTCACCGTGCACATGCATCTATGGTTGCTGCCGTAAAAGAACGTCCGGCCGCTTTCGGGTTGTTGATGGCTGAAGAAGTTGATGCACTTTCTCGCGGATTGAACAATCCGGAACGTCCGTTGATGGCTATCGTGGGTGGATCTAAGGTTGATACCAAACTCGACCTCTTGAACAACTTGGTTAAGAAGGTTGATAAGTTGGTTATCTCCGGCGGTATGGCTCACACATTCTTGCGTGCTAAAGGATATGATGCGGTTAATGAAGCTAATTCTTTGGTGCAGATGCATATGCTTGATACAGCCAAAGAAATTATGGCTACGGCAGAGGCTAACAACTGCGAAATTATCTTGCCGGTAGATGTTGTGGCATCAAAAGAGTTCAAGCCGATGGCTGAGCATATGACAGTTGCTTTGGATGAGATTCCTGCCGAAGGTTGGAGTTTGCTTGATGTGGGTGAAAAAACCATTGACCTAATCTGTGCAAAACTCGAAGAATGCAAAACTTTGGTTTGGAATGGTCCGCTCGGTGTGTTTGAGATGAAGCCTTTTGATAATGCAACCAACAAAGTTGCTGAAAAAGCTGCTGAACTCACACAAGCCGGAAAATTAGTTTCGGTTGCCGGTGGTGGTGATACAGTTTCAGCTTTGGCAAATGCCGGAGTTAAAAACAAATTCACCTATATTTCTACAGCCGGTGGTGCGTTCCTTGAATGGATGGAAGGCAAAGAGCTTCCGGGGGTAGTGGTTTTGAAAAAATAAACCATTAAAACTAAAAACAAAATCTCCAGTTTTGTGTAAACTGGAGATTTTGTTTTTATAAGAATTAAATTTTATTGATAAAATGAATTTTTGCGTCATCAAATCTATCATTCGGTTGTTTAGGAGTTTCGGCCGGATAACCCAGCGGTACAATGGCAAACGGACGGATATTTTCCGGCAGATTTAGGCGTTGATGAAGAGAATCTACAACTTTTTGCATTGGGGCTGCACCGCAATAGCAACTACCGATTCCCTCAGCCCATGCGGCAAGCATCAGGCTTTGAGTAGCTATGGCGCAGTCAACATCGATAAATGTCCATTTTTCATCATCTTTGTTG
>JAZNVJ010000094.1:0-2909 GCA_045592765.1 Alphaproteobacteria bacterium
TGATCTTCGGTCAATGCTGTCCCCAAAGGAGCAACAGCATAACCGATACCATATTTATCCATGGCAATTACATCCATATATCCCTCACAGATAATCAAGCATTTTGCATCATATCCGGCATCTCGGGCATTATTCAGATTATAAAGAACTCGGCGTCTATTAAATACCGGTGTTTCCGGAGAGTTCAAATACTTAGGCTGACTTCCGTCCATTACTCTTCCGCCAAAAGCAATCACCTTTCCCCGTTTATCAATAATCGGTATCATCACTCGATTGCGGAAAAAATCGTGAGAACGTTTTCCCTCCGGAATTGTCAGCAGCCCAAGTTCAGCCATTTCTTGTTCACTAACTCCTTTGGAAGATAATTGTGCTTTTAATCCATTATTATTAGGAGCAAAACCAAGGCGAAATTTAGCAATAATCGCATCATCAAAACCTCTGGCATATAAATAATCCAAAGCTTCACGTCCACCGCTAAGACGTAAATTCTTCTCAAAAAACTTAGCGGCCATTTCCATAATATCATAAGCAGTATTGCGTTTTTCAACTACTTCTTTAGCTTCCGGATTAAGCTTTGGTAACTGCATACCAACTTTGTGAGCTAATTTTTCAACTGCATCAATAAATGTCAGACCATTGGCATCCATTTCAAACTTAATAATGTCGCCATGTGCACCGCAACCGAAACAATGATAAAAACCTTTTGCCTCATTCACGGTAAAAGATGGTGTTTTTTCATTATGAAACGGACACAAACCTGTATACTCACGTCCTTTACGCGTAAGTTTAACTTTTTGCCCAACCACATCGGCAATTGAAATTTTTGCTCTCAGTTCATCGCAAAATTTTTGTAAATCCGTATTCGCCATCTGACACCAATAATTGAACTTTTATTAATTATCGCTCAAACAAGCTTTCACTACCCCGTTGGCTTTACCAAAATCCATTTGTCCTGCATATTTAGCTTTAAGAGCACCCATAACTTTGCCCATATCTTTCATTGAGGTTGCTCCGGTTTCTGCTATCAAAGCTTTAATTGCCGTTTCAATTTCCGCATCACTCATCTGTTTAGGCAAAAAGCGCTCAATAACAGCAATTTCTGCTTTTTCTTTTTCGGCCAATTCCGGACGATTACCATCCATATACATTTTGATTGAATCATTACGTTGCTTAATCATAGTTTGCATCATTGCCATTAACTCTTCATCGGTTGCTTTTTCTTTGCCTTTTCCTCTGGCTTCAACATCTTTTTCTTTTTGACCGGCAATAATCATACGCACTGCCGATGTAGTAACCGTATCATGGGCTAACATAGATTCTTTCAATGCTTTTTGTAAATCTTCTCGTAACATTTATTTTCTCCTAAATTATCAAACTGCACACAGCATATACACTTAACAACTAAAAATCAATTTTAAAAATAATTTCTGAAACCCAAATAAATTTCATCTATATCTCGACCATAGTTTTGCTGATATTTATAATGTACGGCCATTGCCCAATTGCGAGTTATCGAATACGCCACCTCTGCCTTATAAATGGTTTTTGAACCAATTTTAGCAGTAGCATAAACTTTTTCTGCCTCAACTAATGCCCGCCAATCACCTAAATCAACCAACAAACCTATCTGTCCGCCCAATCCTCCCCACTGATTTCGTGGTAAAAAACCACCATACGCCAGATGATTATTCATTAAAGCAAACACCCAAACATTATCATTTAGAGCATAAGTTGCACCGCCACCTACTACCAAATTTGCAACATAACCTTCTTTTTCATTGGTTGGATTAACTTCTCGACCAACATCTGCCAAAATCTGAAAAGACATCGGTGCAAACATTGCATCAATCGAAGCTATTGACCTAATTCCTAACAGCTCAAACTTTTGCAAGACATATTTATCCTCTTTGTCATAATGACGTAGTGTTGTATTCAAAAAGTTAATTTCTGCACCGCGCAAAAAACCATAATTATCATCAGTCAAAGAATGATACGCCGGACGATAAGCTATTTCCTGAAAAGCATTTCCGTTACGCACTCCGGCTCCCCAAGTTAAACGCATTGCATCATGTGCTTCAAATGGCTTTTGCCCAATAAATGAAGCGTCGCTATCTTCAGCATTTTTCAATAGACTCCTCAGTTTAAGTAAAGCAAAACTTTGCTTGCGATAATTTTGCAAATCCAAATCTTTAGCCACATACTTATATTGCACATACTGATAAGCTGCTTCTGCAACTCTGGCTTGTTCTTTTTCATCCAAACTATCCATATTATAATTTTGTTCTTTTACTGCCCTCAAAAAAGCATTTTTTTCACTATCTGACATCTGTCCGTAGATATTTCTGATTTTATTTTGTCTTGAAGGTCGATAATTAACATTTTTAACCAAACCATCAGAATTATAAACTGCCTTAACCGTATCTAAAGGAATTGTTTGCACCGCAAATTTTTGTGCCAATTTTAGTGATGGTCGCACCGCATCTAAAGTTTCCATAAGCATATAAGAACAATTGCGAGTAAAGAAATAATACCGAGATTGCGCTTGGCCTACTTCCCACAAATGCGCCACAAAAAAATCTAATTCCTCTTTATTAAAATTTAGTTCAAATTCCCAAATATCTCGATTTTCGATATTGTTATAAGTATTTATGATATCGTAATAAGGTTTTACCGTAAAACCGCCATAATAGCCACCGACAATCCCTAAAATCGGGTACAATGCTCCGGGATTATCTCCGGTAAACGCACCATAATTCGCCCCATGCGCCAAAAGCTGTGTCCCTTTTCTTGCTGTATCAATCCTAAGAAGCGTATGACCAAACAATGAAGATGGACTGTTCATATAAGCATCGGTAAATAAAAAAGTTACTCCTGCCGGACGTAAATCATCATAAAATTTTTCTAACTCT
>JAZNVJ010000095.1:0-32279 GCA_045592765.1 Alphaproteobacteria bacterium
TGCTCAGTCAGTATTAAGATTGTTCTAAGACTATTAATACAGATTCTGAGATCCCGCCTTAAAATTTTGAGGCGGGATTTTTTGTACCACATCTCTTGCAAACAGCAAAAAACATCTTATCTTAAAGTTATGCACAGCAATTTATGCATTATTGACAATAAGTTATAATTGAATGAAAATCTTAGCAGATGAAAGCCAGTAGGCTTAGAATAAAGAAGTTTAAAATCGCACAGTAGGCGTTACCAGTAGGTGTATATTGTGCAAAAAAATATGGAGAATAAAATGGCCGATATTTCACTTACTGCATCTATGCGCTCTAATCTATTATCGTTACAAAACACCCAAAGCTTAATGGACACGACTCAAGAACGTCTTTCTACAGGAAAGAAAGTTAACTCAGCTATTGACAACCCGTCATCATATTATACCGCTCGCTCTTTGACTAACAGAGCAAGTGATTTAAGCGCTTTGCTTGATTCTATGGGACAGGGAATATCAACCATTAAGGCTGCCAATGAAGGTATTGAAGCTATTACTACATTTGTGGAGCAGGCAAAAGCTTTGATTAATACAGCTCTCGATACCACAGCATCATCTTTGAATGATGGAGTTGAATCTACTGGTACTTTTGCTGCAACAGCGGCTGCGGATGCTGATGTAACATTGAAGGTTACCGTTAATGGTGTAGAAACAGATGTTACTGTCGAAGATGTAGGAACAACAACTGATGAAGATGATCGCACAGTTGATACATTAGTTACTAAAATTAATGCCGGTTTGACTACTGCGGGACTCAACACCACCATTACTGCCACTAAAAATGCTGACGGACAAATTGTTATTCAAAGCAATGACAAGAATGAGACTGTTTTTGTTAGTGGTACAATTAATGGACTTACATTTGATGGCACTCAAAAAGCTTCACAACCTAATGACCGTACAGCATCCCAAGATCAATACAATGAAGTTTTGCGTCAGATCAATATGATCGCAAAAGATTCTGGCTACAAAGGAGTTAACTTGTTGCAAAACGAGAATTTGACCGTTAACTTCAATGAAGATCGTTCTTCTTCTTTGACAGTAGTTGGTAAGCAAGCTGATTCTACAGGTCTTGGATTGATTGAAGCTGTAGCATGGGACACTGCGGACAATGTTGAGCTTAAGGATGCCCTTGAAGGAGTAGAAGGAGCTATCAGCAAATTGCGTAACTGGGCAGCAGAATTTGGTAACAACTTCTCTGTTTTGCAAAATCGTGAAGACTTTACCGAAAAATTAATTAACGTTCTCACTGAAGGTTCTGATAAGTTAACCTTGGCTGATATGAACGAAGAATCTGCTAATATGCTTGCATTACAAACAAGACAACAGTTGGCTATCAACTCTTTGTCTTTGGCATCTCAAGCTGCTCAGTCAGTGTTGAAATTATTCTAATCGCATATTTTATCAAACCCCGTTTCTTGTTTACAGAAACGGGGTTTTTGCTTGCCAAAAAAAACTATTGAGTATAAACTTACTAAAACCAAGTTAAAAATTTTACAATGGAATATAGATGAAAAAACTTATTACTTTATTATCTTTTTTTATGTTTATAAACCCTCTTTTTGCATCAGATGATGCATTGTTATCGTTATTTGAACCATCATCAGAAGTCAAAGAACAGGCCGCCAACAAAGAAAAACAAGACGAAAAAAGAATCGTCAGCTCGGATGAAAACAAAGAAAAAGAGGATAACAAAAGTTTTTTTTCTTTTTTTAACTTCAGCAAAGCCCGACAAGGCGCTCAAGACGCTTCTAAAAGTAGGTTATCTGATCTAGAGCAAACAATTAAATCTGCGGATAATGGAGATATCAGCTCTCAATTGTTATTAGGATATTCATATCTTTATGGAACGAACGGACTGTCGGTTGATTATGATAAATCATTTTATTATTATGCCAAAGCTGCACTACAAAATGATCCAACTGGATTAAATAATCTTGGTAGCCTTTATTATAGCGGAATAGGGGTCTCTCGAGATACAGCAAAAGCGGCCATTTTATTTGAAAAAGCAGCAAACATTGGCAATCCTGAAGCGGCTCTCAATCTAGCTTTTATATTGATTAGTGGTAATGGACACCCAAAGAATCCTCAACTAGCAATGACCTTTTTCCAAAAGGCGGCAGATGGCAAAAATCCTACCGCACTGTTTATGGTTGGCTACGCACATTATCGCGGAAAACTTTTGGAAAAAGATTATTTTAAAGCTGCTCCAATGATAAAAACAGCTGCAGATGCCGGATTTGATGAAGCTCAAATTGTTATGGCACAAATTTACATTAAAGGTTTAGGTGTTCCACAAAATTACAAAAATGCAATTAAATATCTTCAGAAAGCCGCCTATCAAAATGATGGGAAATCAATGATGGATATCGGAGAAATTATTGCAGAAGGACAAAAACAAGAAAAAAACCTTTTAAGCGCACATGTTTGGCTTAATCTTGCCGCTGTAAGAGGCATTAAAGGTGCTGCTGAAAAAAGAGATGATATTGAAAAGAAATTAAAAGTAGATCAAATAATATTAGCACAATCTCAAGCAGAACAATTTTCCCCCAAAATATCTGAACTTACAGACTACATACGAAAAACTTTTGGAGAAAATATTCGCGATTATATTGATAATGCCTTTTAGCAACAGATTAACAAATCTCAAATACAAAAAACAAGAGAGTAAGTGTCTTCTTACTCTCTTGCTTGACCTTCAGAAGAGGTTAATGAAATTATCTTTCTTTTACCAATTCTTTATTTAAAGAAGGAGCCTTTGCTTATTCACTCATATTGGCTACAAGAAATATAATTTCAAATCACCAACATCATGAATAATAAAGATATATGTTGGATATACGCAATTTCAATATAGATATTTGGTATTACATATAAAATATTTGATCAAATAAAAAAAATACTGGATTTTTAAAAAAAATTCTGTTATATGGGATGCATAATTAATAATAATATTAGATGAGCGGGGCAAAAGCCTCGCTATTTTATTAGGAGAATCGGCAATGTCCGAGATGAAAGAACTTGAAAATTTGTTAGCCCCGATAGTTGATGCTATGGGGTTTGAGATAGTAAGAATTATGACTATCGGAGTAAAAAATCCTACTTTGCAGATTATGATTGAACGCAAAGATAGAGAATCTTTGGTGGTGGATGATTGCGCTATGGTGAGCAGAGCCATTTCTGAAATTTTAGATGAAAAAGACCCGATAGATGGGGAATATTCTTTGGAAGTTAGTTCTCCGGGGCTTGATCGACCATTAACCAAGTTGGAAAATTTTGAGCGATTTGTTGGTTATGAAACTAAAATCGAAACTAAAATGGAAGTTGAAAGTCGTAAACGTTTTAAAGGTAGAATTTTAAGCGTTGATGGCAACGAAATTATACATTTTGAGATGGATGGTAAGGAATATCTTAACCCTTATAATCGTATCGCAAAAGCAAAATTAGTATTAAATGATGAGCTGTTGGCAGAAGCTGCTGCGGCTATGGAAGATTAATAATTTAACTTTATTGAGGATAAAAATGGAAACTACAGAAAATATGCCCAGACCCGAAATTGTTTTGGTTGCCGATACAGTTGCTCGGGAAAAAAACATTGAGCGTGACGATGTGTTGGAAGCTATGGAAATTGCAATTCAAAAGGCTGCTCGTTCAAAATATGGTTTTGATCATGATATCAGAGCTAAAATTGATCGCAAAACCGGCGCCATCAGCTTGGCCAGATATCGTGAAGTGGTTGAAAACGGAACAGAGCTTGAAAATGAATCAGCTCAACTTTGGCTCGATGACGCTCAGGCATATGATGAAAATATTCAAGTTGGTGAGTTTTTGATTGATCCTTTACCGCCAATTGATTTTGGACGAATTGCAGCTCAAACCGCCAAACAGGTTATTGTCCAAAAAGTTCGTGAAGCTGAGCGCAACAAACAATTTGAAGAATATAAAGAAAAAATCGGAACTGTTATCAACGGAACGGTTAAAAGAGTTGAGTTTGGCAATGTGGTTTTGGATATTGGTAAAACCGAAGCCATATTGCGCAGAGATGAAACCATTGCCAGAGAAAAATTCAAAAATGGTGACAGAGTTCGTGCATATGTTTTGGATGTGCGCAGAGAAAACAAAGGTCCGCAAATCTTTTTATCTCGTACTTGTCCTGAATTTTTGGCAAAATTGTTTACCTCAGAAGTGCCGGAAATTTATGATGGTATCGTAAAAATTATGGGTGTAGCTCGTGACCCCGGTTCTAAAGCAAAAATTGCGGTTAGAGCCGAAGATATGACCATTGATCCGGTTGGAGCTTGCGTTGGTTTACGAGGTATCAGAGTACAAGCTGTAGTTACTGAATTACAAGGCGAAAAAATTGATATCGTACCTTATTCTGAAGACAGAGCTCAATATATTGTTAGCGCTTTAGCTCCGGCTGAGGTTACTAAAGTAGTTATTGATGAAGAAAACAACCGTATTGAGGTTGTTGTTCCGCAAGAACAATTCTCTCTTGCTATCGGACGCAGAGGACAAAATGTTAAACTAGCTTCTCAATTGCTTGGTTGTGATATTGATGTTTTAACCGAAGAGCAAGAACAAGAACGCAGATCAAATGAAAACAAAGTTCGCTCACAACGCTTTATGGAAGCTTTGGATGTAGATGAGATGATTGCCCACTTGTTGATTGCTGAAGGTTTCTCAAAAGTTGATGAAATTGCTATGGTTGATCTGTCCGAATTGGCTGAGATTGAAGGTTTTGATGAAGATGTTGCTCAAGAGTTGCAATCTCGTGCCAAAGAATATGTTGCCAAACGTGACAAAGAGTTTGAAGAGCAAAGTAAATCTCTTGGTCTTGATGATAAACTGGAAACAGTTGAAGGTTTAGATAGAGATATGTTGCTTACTTTGGCCAACAACGGAATTAAAACAATTGATGATTTAGCGGATTTAGCAGCTGATGAATTGATTGAAATCTTGGGTGAAAGCACTATTTCTGTACAAGAAGCCAATGGCATTATTATGAATGCTCGTGAACATTGGTTTGTTGAAGAGTAGAACTAAATATTAGGGAGTGATTTGCAAAAGTCACTCCCTAGAGCTATAAGGTTTTAGAAATGGAACAGGAAGAAACAAACAGAAAATGCATTGCAAGTGGAAGTATTTTGCCAAAAAGTGCTTTGTTGCGCTTTGTGGCAGGGCCTGACAATGTAATTATTCCTGATTTCAAAAAAAGATTACCCGGTAAAGGAGTTTATGTTTCCAACTCCAAGCAAATGCTCCAAAAAGCAATTGAAAAAAATTTGTTTGCTAAAGCATTAAAAACAAAAGTTAAACCGGCAGATAATTTGAGCCAAATGGTAGAAAATATTTTACGCAAATCAGCATTGGATGCGGTTTCTTTGGCCAGAAAAGCCGGATGTTTTGTTTGTGGAATGGATAAAGTTTGTGAAGTTTTGAAAAAAAATAAAGTTGCTTTTTTATTAGAGGCGACTGATGCCGGTGCTGACGGAACCGAGAAAATAACCCGCCATGCCGGAGATTTAAAAATATTTAGGCTGTTTACTACAGAGGAGTTGGACAAGGCACTGGATAAAATTAATACGGTTCATGCCGCTTTGCTCAAAAGCGATATGGCAGAAATGGTTAGTCATAAGTTTGAACAAATGACAGATTTTTTGGATTTATAGATTTTTAGTTAAAAATACGGAGATTTTTATATATGACAGAAGAAAACACCAAAGGAAAACTCACATTATCGGGTAAGTCTACTTTGACGTTAAAAGGTTTGGGTGATGCAAATCGCACCCATGGACGTGATGGCAAAAAAATTGTGCAAGTTGAAGTGCGCAAAAAAAGAATTATTACTCCGGGCGCTCCCAAACCGGAAAAAAAGGTTGAAATTGATGAAGAAACCGCAGCAAAATTACGTTTGATTGCTGAAGCTAAAGAGTTTGACAATAAGCGCCGTCAGGAAGAAGAAGAACGTAATATTTTACGTCAAAAACAACGTGAGGAAGAAGAACTTCTGCGCAAAGAAAAAGAAGCTCAAGAAGCCGAAGTTGCGGTCGAAAAAGCTAAGCATGAAGCTAAAGTTGTTGCCGAAAAGGCAAAAACAGAGCAAACTAAAACATCTCAGCCTATGTCGGAACCGGAAAAAGAAAATGACTTTAGAAACAAATCTAAAGATAAAAGAAATGCTAAAGATTATGATGATGAGGAAGATGAGGAAGAAATTTCATCTTCTAAAAAATATAATCGTCCGATAACCAAAGAAGAGGTATTTGAGCAAGAGCGCAAAAAAGTTATGAAGCGCAGTTTTGAACCTCAGCGTCGTGGCGGTAAAGTGAATCTGTATAATATCGGAACAGATGATGACGATGATGATTATGGATTTGGAGCTCCACGTCGCAGATTTAAGAAAAAACAACCTAAACCGGTACAAACCCAACAACAACCTCAAGAAAAAGTTATTAAAGAGGTTATCATTCCTGAAGTTATTACCGTTCAAGAATTGGCCAACCGTATGGCTGAAAAAAGTGCTGAGGTTATTAAAAAACTTATGTCTTTAGGCGTTATGGCAACCATCAACCAACCGATTGATGCGGATACTGCTCAAATTATTGTTGAGGAGTTCGGACATAAATTTAAACGTGTTGCGGATAGCGATGTTGAACAAGCTCTGCAACTAGAAGAAGACACCGAAGAACAACTTCTTCCAAGAGCTCCGGTTGTTACAGTTATGGGGCACGTTGATCACGGTAAAACCTCTTTGCTTGATGCATTGCGTGAGACAAACGTTGTGGCCAGAGAAGCAGGTGGTATTACTCAACATATCGGTGCTTATCAAATTACGGTTTCTACCGGAGATAAAATAACCTTTATTGATACACCGGGACACGAAGCATTTTCTGAAATGCGTGCGCGTGGTGCAAAAGTTACCGATATCGTGGTATTGGTAGTTGCTGCCAATGATGGTATTATGCCTCAAACCGTTGAAGCCATTCGCCACGCCCAAGCTGCTGAAGTACCTATCGTAGTGGCAATCAATAAAATTGACTTACCGGGGGCAGACCCGATGAAGGTTAAAACAGCATTGCTGCAACATGGAATTGGTGTGGAAGAAATGGGTGGCGAATGCCTATGCGCCGAAGTTTCTGCTAAAAAACGCATCAATATTGATAAATTGGTTGAGGCTATTTTATTGCAAGCCGAAATGCTCGACCTTAAAGCAAATCCCAATCGTAAAGCCGAAGGTGCTGTTGTTGAAGCAAAAATGGAAAAAGGCCGAGGCACCGTTGTAACTGCCTTAGTACAAAAAGGAACTTTGCGAATTGGTGATATTTGTATTGCCGGCAAGGAGTGGGGACGTGTTCGTGCAATGTTTAATGAACGCGGACAAAAAGTGCAAGAAGCAGATCCGGCCACTCCGGTTGAAGTTCTCGGTTTACAAGGAACTCCATCTGCCGGTGATGATTTTGTAGTAGTAACAGATGAAAACCAAGCTAAAGAAATTACCGGATATCGTATTCGTAAAGAACGTGAAGCTAAATTAGTAAAATCTGCTAAATCTGCAATGGAAATGATGCTTGATAAGATTAAATCCGGTGAAGTTAAACACCTTCCGCTTATTATCAAAGCAGATGTTCAAGGTTCTATCGAGGCTATTGAAGGTACTGTAAGTAAGCTTTCTAACGATGAAGTCAGTGTACAAATCCTGCACTCTGCAGTCGGCCCAATCTCTGAATCTGATATTACTTTGGCAAAAGCATCTCATGCCTTGGTTATCGGCTTTAATGTTCGTGCAACTCCTCCGGCCAGAGATATGGCTCGTCGTGACGGGGTAGAGATTAAGTACTATTCAATCATCTACGATGTTCTTGATGATGTGAAAAAAGGTTTGGAAGGTATGCTTTCACCCGAACTGCGTGAAAAACTACTCGGTTATGCCGAAATCAGAGAAGTATATAACATTACCGGCGTGGGTAAAGTCGGCGGATGTATGGTTACTGAGGGTATGGTTAAACGTGGCGCTAAAATCCGCTTGTTGCGTGACAACGTGGTTATTCATGACGGTTCCATCGGACAGCTTAAACGTTTCAAAGAAGATGTAAAAGAAGTTAAAGAAGGTTATGAATGCGGTATTTCCTTTGAAAATTATAATGATATTCAAAAAGGTGACCTTATTGAATGTTATGAGATTGAGGAAATTGCTGCTAAATTGTAAAAGTTTTAATAATTAATTTTTATGTATAATCATTAATCTATATTTATTATGAAAAATTTTATTTTAAAACAAAGTGATGATAAAAAATATCACTTGTTTGTATGGGATTCTGCAACCGGTAAAATATCTCATATCGCTCGCAGCAATGAGGTGAAAAAGCTGGGATATGACAGCTATATCATCAGAAAAAATAAGTCTCAGTATCAACTGTTTATTGGACGTAACGGTATAATTAGAAAAGTTATCGTTTCTAATGCAAATGTTGAAAGATACTTAGGCTATTTTATCTGGAAGGATAAAGATGTTTGGTATCTTTATGACAGTGAAACAGAGCAAACAGAAATGTTGGGTGACCAACGTTTTGAAGCGCAAATTAGTTTGGGCATAAGAGCGTGGCTTGAGATACCTAGTTGGCCTTATTTTATGGTAAAACAGGATGGCGGAACTTTTAACCTGACTTTTATCACAGGAAAAGGTATTTATCGTTGCGGGCCTTATAAAAGCCTAAAACAAGGATATGCGGACAAACTTATTGCGTATAAGGATGATATGTTTTGTGATGTGTATGTTCCTTATCCGCCATATTTGTTGGCTCCAAAATCAGAAGAACAAAAGTTTGATAACTTTATTGCTTCAAATAATGCGTTTTATTGGCAAGATAAAACCAATGATTGGCTATGTTTAGAAGGTGGACGAGCATTAGGAAACAATGCGTTTCAGGAGCATTATTTAATAGAAAATATTCCTTATGCCCGCCTGTATGAGCTGATCGGAACTGAGAAAAAGCTTATTGCTGACGGTAAATTTCAGGTCGATAAGTGCAATGAAAAAATTGCCACTTGCATTGATGGCATATGCTATTTCCTGCAAGGAAATAAAATCGACTTTGCTAATCCGAAGATGCTTTTTTCTCGTAAAATAAAAAAGTTTTTTACCAGCAAATAGAGAAAGTCCTTCTGCTTTTGCGGAGGGATTTTTTTATTGCAAAATAATGCACTATATGGTATATAGTGTCTTAATACATTTATTATTAATTAAAAAAAAACTCATTATGAAAAAATTTATTATTAAGAAAATTCTGGCAGCGCCAGATTTGTCTACTCTAGAGAGAAAGATACTTAAGGTTTTGAAGGATGAGGATCTATCCGATATCGTTTCAGAATGTACTCTCCCTTTAGGAGAAGAACAGGAGCTCATCGTAGCAAAGCGATGTTTTGAAACAGACATTATGAGATGTATAACCATGCTGAGAGCACCATCAAAAGATGTCCTTAAAATATTGACTGACAGACAAATGTATCTAGCTCTAAGCGTTGCTAATCTGGAGTCATTGGATATGTTTTCTGCAGATAGCATTTTGGATAATCCGCAAACAACTCCAGCTCTTCGCATGAGAATTATCTCAGAATGCAAAATTAGCGATAGCTCTTATAAGAAGCACCTGGAAGAAAAAGGGAATCACTTGGAGCTTCTTCTCTACCTGGGCAACAAACAAACATCAAAAGTATATCCTTCACAAGTCAAATTCTTTCTTAAACGTAATGATAAGAATGAAATTGAGGCGATGATAGCAAAGGGTTTGGCTCCAGATGCTTGGTATTTATTGCTTGAAAATACAGATTGGAAAGCTCAAGCCTTTGAACGCTTGGAAAAAGAACCATTAAGCAAATGGGCTACCGAAGTAGGCAAGTTTATATTCACCAAAGGGTCAGCTGCTGACAAGGATAACTTTATGCAGATATTCTGCGAGAAGTATAAGTCTGAAAAGACTATACTTCCTTCTGAAGTGATGCGTATCCTCATTAGCAATAGAGAATTTAAGCATTTGATATCCTATTTTGAGGTGGGAGGAATGGTTGAAAAGCCAGTATATCAATTACTGATTGAAGCTAATGTTCCTGAGGTGATTCAGGCAATGAAAACTTGGCCAACGCACAGCAGAATCCAAAAGTAAACAAAAAGCAGCCCTTATCGGCTGCTTTTGTTTTTTAAATAACTCGTCCTAAAGTTAAATTATCAACCGATTTTGCTCCTGCTCGTTTGAGAGCATAAGCACATTCTTTTAACGTAGCACCGGTAGTTAACACATCATCTATCAAAAGAATTCTTTTGCCTTTAACCGCATCAATATTTTTTACGCTAAAAACATTGCGAACATTGCGCTGTCTTTCCATGCCAGAAAGCTCAACCTGAGGTCTGGTTTTGCGGTGACGAATCAGTGATAAATTATCAACTTTAATATTTATTAATTTACCTAACTCATTACATAATAATGCTGATTGATTATACCTACGTTTTATTAATCTGGTATAATGTAATGGTACCGGCATTATGACATCTATACCGGCCTCCCATATATCTTTGCCGGCTATAAACAACATTTTTGCTAAAACATTAGCGTTATCAGTACGATCATGAAATTTGAAATCTAAAATAAGTTTTTTAGAATCTTCATCATATATAAATGCTGAACGGCTAAGACGAAAAGGTGTGCGTTTGTTTTTTAAACAATTACCACACAGTAACTTACCGGATTTTTGCTCTAAAAACTCAAAAGGATGACCGCATTTATAACAATATGGTTCTGTAATAAAATGAATTTCCGCTAAGCAATCATCACATAAGCCTAAATCTTGGCTTAAAACCTTACCACATTTTTGGCAACGAGGTGGCAATAAACAGTTTAGTAAGGTCTTAAAAAATTGCATTTATAATTCACTCAAACGCAAATGAATATCATTAATATTATCAACCACTATCATACCAGCATCTTCTAAGGCATCTTTTTTATCTTGGGTAGAGACTCTACCTCTGGTAATCACATCACCGGCATAGCCCATTTTGTGTCCAAAAGGAATCGCACTACCGGCAACAAAAGCAATAACGGGTTTGCGATTTTTTAGATTTTTGTAGTAATCTGCGGCAGCTTCCTCAAACATACCACCCAATTGCCCGATTAAAACAATGGCTTTAGTTTTATCATCTTGATGAAATAATCTTAGGGTCTCTACAAAATCGATACCTATCAACATATCATCACCTAAACCTACAACCGTAGTTTCTCCCTTACCTGCACGACCAATCTCTAATACAGCCTCGTAAGTCAATGTAGATGATCTTGACACAACTCCAACATCACCAACTTGATGAATGTTTTCCGGAAAAATACCCAATCTTGCTTGATTTGGGGTAATAATACCCGGAGTATTAGGTCCTATAAGCTTTGTTTTACTCCCCTTGAGTATGGATTTAATCTCCAACATATCTTTTAAGGGTACACTATCAGCAATACATACAGCCAAATCTAATTCAGCTTCTGCAGCCTCAATTACTGCAGATTTGACAAATTGAGCAGGAACATACATTACGCTAGCATTAGCACCGGTTGCTACAACTGCATCTTTTACATTATTAAAAACTGGTACGCCTAAATGTTCACTACCTCCTTTGCCCGGAGTAACACCACCTACAACTTTTGTACCATATTCCATTGAACGACGAATATGAAAAGTTGCTTGGGTTCCTGTAATACCCTGGCATAGCACTTTTGTTTGAGCATCTATTAAAATAGACATTATTCACTTGCCTCCATCGCTTCAACCAACATATTAACAGCTTCTTCCATAGTTTCTGCCATAATGATAGGAAGTTTGGATTTTTGCAAAATATCTTTTGCCTCTTCTTTATTAGTACCTTCAAAACGTACAACTAACGGAACATTAAGTCCAACCTCAGATGCTGCAGAAACTATTCCTTCTGCTATAAGATTGCAACGTAAAAATCCACCTAAGATATTGATCAAAATACCTTCTACCCGAGGGTTGGTCATTATAATTTTAATTCCTGAGGCAATTTTGTCTTTATCTACACCACCTTTAACATTCAGAAAACAAGCTGTTCCTACGCCTTGTTTGCTAAGCAAGTCCATTGCCGCTAACGCAACGCCATCTCCATTAACAATACAACCGACAGAACCCTCAAATTCACTATAGCCAAATTTATATCTAGCTGCTTTTAATTCTCTATCGGAGACTTCATAATCATCTTGTAATGAGCTAATATCTTTATGACGAAATAAGGCGTTATCATCAAAAGATATTTTAGCATCCAATGCTATTAAGGTTCCATTTTTTAACATTCCTACCGGATTTATCTCTATCATAGTTGCATCATAATCTAAAAACAAACGATGCATACCATTAATTAATCTTTTCATGCTATTGGCGCTTTTACTCGGAAGACGTAAAAATTCCATGACCTGCCTTACTTGTGCCATATTAGTTTTTTCTTCCAACGCTAATGGCAAACGAATAATTTTTTCAGGATGATTTATGGCTAATTGAGTAATATCCTCACTATTAGTTGATGCTGCCAATAAAGTAAGACAAGCTTTAACTCTGTCAACAGCTATACAGATATAAAAAGATTGTTCTACCCGATTAAATGCTTCAACATATAAACGACTAACTGTTTTTCCTTTAGGTCCGGTTTGAATGGTTACCAAGGTAGAACCAAGCATTTGTTCAGCATTTTTGCTTATCTCAATACGCTTTTTTATTTTTCTGATACCACCGCCTCGGCCTGTTCTTTTTTCTAAAAAATAACCTTTATTACGAGCACCGGATTGAATTTGAGCTTTTAACACCCAAGGACCTCTTGAAGAAACTTTGGCTGCAACACGTCTGGCTTCTATTGGAGTATACGCAACTCCTCCTTTAGGGATATTTATCCCGTATTTACTTAAAATTCTTTTGGCTTGGTATTCATGAATATTCATTTATAATCTCGCCTCATAAAATATCGGCATAATGCCTTATTTTTGCTGTCATCGAAAGAAGACCGTTACGACGGCTTGGTGACAAATGCTCACTTAATCCGAGTTTAGCAAAAATATCTTCAACTGCAATAGCTTTAATTTCAGATGGGGATTTATTGTTATAAATTGAAAGAACAATGGCTATTAAGCCTTTAACTATCATAGCATCACTATCGCCATGAAAACTTATTTTATCTTCATGACGACATGGAACAAGCCAAACTTGAGATTGACAGCCTTGAACTTTCCACTCATCAGTATGATATTCTACCGCTAACGGAGAAATCTTTTCTCCTAAATCGATAATATAACGATATTTATCTTCCCACGAATCTAAAAATTCAAAATTTTCTATCAAATCTTCTATTGTCATTTAGCACCTTAAAAAAACTCAAACATTGCTCTGGCTTCATCACTTAAATTTTCAATACTCCAAGCTGGCTCCCAAACGACTTTTACGGTTACAAAGCCTATCCCTTCTATAGAAGCTACGGCATCGGCTGCTTGTTGAGGTAAAACCCCAGCCACAGGACAAGTCGGTGCGGTAACGGTCATATCAATATCAACATCTCCGTTTTCTTTTTGCTCAATACGATAAATTAATCCCATATCCCAAATATTTATCATTATCTCCGGATCTGAAACTGTTTTTAGAGCATCAATAATTTCCTCTCTGGAAACGCTTCTCAGACAATTATCTAATTTACTTCCGGCATAGGCAATATAATCTTTTTGCATAGCTCCATCTTCACCAAGCCCCATGGCATTTAGCAACTGTTCTTCGTTTTTATCTAAAATTTTATTATCAGACATATATTATCCTACTGCATAAGTATCAAAACAATTATTGATATCAACAATATACCTATAGCAATAAAATTGCAATGAGGATATTTTTTCGTATACTTAAAAAAATGTTTTTGCCTTTTTTAGGGCATTGATAAAATTATCTGTATCTTCTTTATTGGTATATAAACCAAACGATGCTCTGGTAAGATTTTCATATCCCATACGACGAACCAACGGTGCTGCACAATGATGCCCCACCCTTACTGAAACACCCTCTTTATCTAAAATAAAAGCTAAATCTTGAGGGTGAATACCATCTATAATAAATGAAAAAACTCCACCTTTGTCTTTGGCTGTTCCCACTTCTTGTAGTCCGGATATTTCAATAATGCGAGAATGTAAATATTTCATCAACTCTTGCTCATGAGAATAAATATTATCCATTCCTAAATTCATCATATATTCTAAAGCTGCCCCTAATCCTATTGCTTGAACTATTGCCGGTGTTCCAGCCTCAAAACGAGCCGGAGGATTATCAAATGTTGTACTTTGATATGTTACAACATTTACCATATCTCCTCCAAATTGGTAAGGAGGCATAGCTTCTAATAATTCTGACTTACCATACAATACCCCTATTCCGGTTGGTCCATAAGTTTTATGTCCGGAAAAAGCTAAAAAATCACAGTCAAGATCTTGAACATCTGTAGGACTATGGACAACATACTGACAACCATCAACCAAAAACTTTGCCCCAACATTGTGTGCCGCTTCAATCATCTGTTTTATAGGAAATACCGTCCCTAATACATTGGACATTCCCGTAACTGCAACTAATCTGGTTTTACCACTCAAAAGTTTGCAATACTCATCCCAATTAAATGATCCGTCATCATTAATTTTAAAAATTTTAAGTTCAAAACCAATCTCATCTCTTAACATTTGCCAAGGCACTAAATTAGCATGATGCTCTGCTTCAGAAATTAATACCTCATCAATTTTGGTTAAAAACTTTTTGCCCCAAGTTGATGCGACCAAATTTATTGCCTCAGTAGCATTACGAGTAAAAACAATTTCGTTTTCGGATTTAGCGTTAATAAATTTTTGAACAATTTTACGAGCCTGTTCATAAGAAGATGTAATTTCTTCTGACAACATATATGAACCTCGATGTACGTTGGCATATTGATTGGTGTAAATATCTACAATTTTATCAATAACAACTTGCGGTTTTTGTGCCGAAGCAGCAGAATCCAAAAATGTATTGGGTTTACCATTAATCTTACGTTTTAGAATCGGAAAGTCATTACGAATTGTTTCTACATCATACATAATTTAATCCCTCTATTTACACTTTGGTTGTGCAAATGATTTAATCCATTCTCGAATATTTTCATCCTGTATTTTAGTAATAACTTCATCTAAATAAGCATCTATCAAAATTTGTTTGGCTTCTTCCTCACCAATACCTCGAGAACGCATATAAAATAACTGATTTCCATCAAGTTCTCCGCTTGCTGCTCCATGTGAACATTTTACATCATCAGCAAAAATTTCCAGTTCAGGCTTAACATCAACTTCGGCGGTATCAGACAATAACAATGCTTTATGCAATTGATTACCTTCTGTTTTTGTTGCATTAGGAGCAATATGAATTTTACCTTGAAAAACCCCTTTAGCATCACCACCGACAACACCTTTAATTAATTGATGTGAATAAGTACAAGGAGATAAATGCTCAATATTTGTTGTCGTATCCAGTGTCGCCCAACCATTCATAATATATGCTGCATTAATTTCGGTAATCGCCCCTTCTTCTTGCAATTTAACTAATGTTTCATTGCGGCCGATGTTTGCACCTGTTTGCAAACAAAAACTATTATAGATCGTATCTTTTTTTAACTCTGCTACATTTAAAGCGATGTGATTGGCTTTAAATGCTTCAGATTGCACTTTATAATGATTAAGTTTAGCTCCTTCAGCTAAATAAATCTCATTAACAATATTAGCAAAATATCTGGATTTTAATTCTCCGCTATAAGTATAATATTCTAAAATATTAGCTGATGCACCACGTTCTACAACAATTAAATTACGCAGATTAAAAAATAAATTATTATTGCCGGAAGTTGTATGATTAATAATTACCAATGGTTTTTTTATATCAACATTTTTATCTATACGAATATAAACCCCTTCATTCAGATACGCTTGATTTAGTGCTGCAAAAGGGTACTTTCTTATATCTGCTAAACAACCAAAATATTTGTGTAATTCGGGATGAAACATTGCTGCTTCAATAAGAGGTATAACCTCAACTCCTTGAGGCAAGTCACTTTCTTGAGGACAAAACCATCCATTCTCAAAACGAATCTGATAACAAGAAAATGGTATTTTTATATGTTTTACTCGTTCCGCAAAACATTGATTAACAACAAAATCATCCGCATTTAATTCTCGAGGTTTAGTATATTTCCATGCTTCGGTCTTGGCAGTCGGGACACCTTGAGCCAAAAATGCTTCCATACCGGATTTTCTTAGGCTCGAAAGCCAAGGATACTCATTTCCGATTAATTTTATATCTTGCAACAATCCTGACATTTTATTTGCCCTTCATAAACTCAGAATAACCTTTTTCTTCCAGTTCAAGAGCAAGTGATTTATCACCGGATTTTACAATTTTACCATCGGCATAAATATGAACAAAATCAGGGACGACATAGTTTAATAAACGCTGATAGTGTGTAATAACCAACATTGAACGTTTACCATCTTTTAAACTGTTAATTCCCTCAGATACAACTCTTAGCGCATCTATGTCCAAACCGGAATCGGCTTCATCTAAAATTGCAAATGTCGGTTTGAGAATGGTCATTTGCAGTGTCTCTAAACGTTTTTTCTCACCACCGGAAAATCCTACATTCAGCGGACGTTTTATCATATCTGCATCTATACCTAATTTACGCCCCTCTTCTCTAACCATTTTAATAAATTCCATAGTATCAAGTTCAGGTAAATTTTGATATTTACGAATAGCATTAACAGAATGCTTGAGAAAAGTAGAAGTTGGCACTCCGGGAATTTCCACCGGATATTGCATTGCTAAGAAAATTCCTTCTCTGGCACGCTCCTCAATATCCATAGACAATAAATCTTTACCTTTAAAACGAATCGACCCCGAAGTAACTTCATAACCTTCTTTACCGCATAATACATTAGATAAGGTAGATTTTCCGGCACCATTGGGTCCCATAAGCGCATGAACCTCGCCTTCATTAATTGTAAGGTTAAAACCCTTGATAATCTCTTTATCACAAACTCTGGCACATAAATCTTCAATTTCTAGCAATGGTGTAGACATTATTTTTTATCCCAATCATTTAATCTTTGTTCAATAAGTTTAATTTTATCGGCTTTATAAGCGGATACTTGATCAATTATTTGATAATTTTCTTTTAACTGCTCTAACATTATTTCAACATCAGCTGTTTCTTCTATAAGCTCTGATATATTATTTTTGCCTCGAGATATATTTTTTAGAATCTCTTTGGTGAGCTCTGACATTTCTTCTACCACCATTAACATTTGGGCTCTTTCGCCCCACGTATTCAAGGCTCTTTTTAAAACAGGATGAGTCATTATCCCACACTCCCTTCTAATGAAATATTTATAAGCTTTGCGGCTTCAATTGCAAACTCCATCGGCAGATGTTGCATAACTTCTTTACAAAAACCATTAACTATGAGGCTGACAGCCTCTT
This sequence comes from Alphaproteobacteria bacterium, assembly GCA_045592765.1. Classification (GTDB taxonomy): domain Bacteria; phylum Pseudomonadota; class Alphaproteobacteria; order RF32; family CAG-239; genus CAZU01. Next base: position 17,614 of record JAZNVJ010000095.1, read on the forward strand.
CTTCTCCGATACCTCGCTGACGACAGTAAAACAATTGCTCATCACTAATTTTTGAGGTTGTTGCCTCATGCTCCAACTTGGCACTTTTGTTGCGATTTTCCACATAAGGAATTGTATGTGAACCACAAGTTGCACCAATTAACAAACTATCACACTGTGAATAATTACGCGCATTATGAGCAGAAGGACTAACTTTTACCAATCCCCGATATGTCTGATTCGAAAAACCAGCAGAAATACCTTTGGAGATAATTTTAGATGAAGTATTTTTACCGATATGAATCATTTTAGTTCCGGTATCTGCCTGTTGTTTATTGTTAGTTATCGCAACAGAATAAAACTCACCAACAGAATTATCTCCCTGTAAAACACAAGAAGGATATTTCCAAGTAACTGCCGAACCGGTTTCAACCTGCGTCCAAGAAACTTTAGAATTTTCACCCCTGCATGCAGCTCTTTTGGTCACAAAATTATATACACCGCCTTTACCATCTTTATCTCCGGGATACCAATTTTGAACCGTTGAATATTTAACCTCAGCATCTTTGAGAATCACTATTTCTACAATTGCAGCATGAAGCTGATTTTCATCCCTTTGCGGAGCTGTACAGCCCTCCAAGTAGGAAACATAGCTTTCATCATCGGCAACAATAAGGGTTCTTTCAAATTGTCCGGTATTTTGCGCATTAATCCGAAAATAAGTAGACAACTCCATCGGACACTTAACCCCTTTGGGAATGTAAACAAATGAGCCATCAGTAAACACTGCGGAATTTAAACAAGCAAAAAAATTATCCGTATATGGCACAACCGAGCCCAAATATTTGCGTACCAAATCAGGATGCTCTTTTACCGCCTCAGAAATAGAACAAAATATAACTCCTTTTTCTGCCAACTTAGCACGATAAGTCGTAGCAACAGAAACACTGTCAAAAACAGCATCAACCGCCACAACTCCAGCTAACACTTCTTGCTCTTTTAAAGGGATACCCAGTTTCGCATAAGTATCAAGCAATTCAGGATCAACATCTTCCAGACTTTTAGGGGTTGCCTTTCGCTTTGGAGCCGAATAGTAATATAAATCCTGATAATCTATTTTGTCATAAACCAATTTTGCCCAAGAAGGCTCTTTCATTTCTTTCCAAAAAGCAAACGCACGCAAACGAAAATCAAGCAACCACTCCGGCTCACCTTTTTTAGATGATATCAAACGAATAATATCTTCATTTAGTCCTTTGGGTATAGTCTCAGATTCAATATCGGTAACAAAACCATATTTGTATTTATCGCCTGAAGCATCAGTTATATTTTCTATTTTACTCATTTTTCTCTCTTTTAATACCCCCTAAAATTAGAGTTTTTTTTGCTAAATTGCAACCTCTATTTAACCTTATTTTAGCTTTTGAGTTATTATTTTAAAATAAATGGTAATTTGAAAGGTTATACCAATGATTTATCTTGTTTTATGCATTTTAATTTTAATCACTACAGGTTTTGCTTTCTGGAATTTAATATTATGGAAAAAACTTAAGCAAACTAAACTCAGCTTGAAAGAATTGCTAAAAGAAGCTGAAGAATTACAATCTGATGAAACAGATAACGAAACAGAAATATACTTTAAAGCCGATAGCGAATTTAATATTACATTTATCAGCGAATCGGGAGCAAAATTATTGGGCTATTCTTGTAATGAACTGCAAGACAAACCCTTAATCGGAACATTATTGGAGAATACACCTGCGCAAATAGAATTACTAAACTCAACCTTAAATAAAATGCGTAAAGACCAAAATACATTAACATCTCAATTGTCAATTATTTTGAGCGACGGACAAAAAAAACTTATGTTGTGCAGACTTCGTCCGATATTAAATGAAATTTTGGAATGTGCCGGAATTAGCTTTTTATGCACAGACATCTCCGAAGCCTATACTTGGAAGCAAAATCTCACTAACTTTCAAAAAACAGATATTGTAACCAACACCCTCAATGAAGCTGCTTTATTACATAAATTTGCTCATGATTTTCAATTAGCTAAACGATATAATCGTGAATTTTCTTGTATTGTAATAGAGCTTAAAGATATTTATGAATTTATCAGCAAAGGAATCGACTTCGAAACTGCAGATAAAATGTTAAGAACAGTTAGTGAGGTATGCGTAAAAACTTTGCCAAACAATGCTGCAATCGGGAGAGTTGATAAAACAAAATTCTTTATATTTGCTTCAGGTTGCACAAAAACAGATGCCCATAATTTGGCCGAAACCATACTCCAAAAATCCGTACCAGCAATTAAAAATCTTCGAGTAGATGAATACAATGCACAAATGATGGTAATAACCTATGCTAACCGCAAAAATTTTAACGATACTTACGATACTATGCTATCAAGAGTAAGACGACACATAAACGTTGCATTACGTCAGAGAAATTATGGCATAGTCTCTGCCGATGAACGCAATATTACAAAAATTTATCAGTAATAAAATGTTAAGGTGTATGTGTTATTTTTTATAATAAAAGTTAACATATTGATATGATGGTGTTGTGAAATTTAATTTAATAATAGCCAAGCTATTAGTCTTTGGATTTTTAATTACAGGGTGTTCGGGAAACAGAATCCCTTTGTTTAACTATACTCTTGATACTTGGTGGGGAGGGGCCGGACAAACACCATCCGCCGTTATAGTGAAAAAAGGTGATACCTTATACAGCATATCCAGAAAATATCATGTTCCTTTAAGAGAGGTTATTGAAACTAACAATTTACGCCCTCCTTATGCTTTAAGAATCGGACAAAGATTAAAAATGCCTACGGCAAAATATCACGTTGTCAGTAAAGGCGATACATTATACAACATATCCAAAAGATACAACGTTGATATGAGCTCATTAAGCAGAACAAACAAATTACAAGCACCTTATTCACTCAAAATAGGACAACGTTTATTGCTTCCCGGTGAAGTTGTAAGTAAACTGCAAGCAACTCACTACGTTGCGAACACGCCTAAAGCAACATCACAGTGGCAAAAAAAACAATCAGCAAAAAGTAGCTCATCTGTCAGGTATTCACACTCATATACCCCTCCGGTACAAAAGCGAAACTCAAAGTTTGCATGGCCTATACAAGGAAAAGTTATCTCTAAATATGGGGTTATAGCTAAAGGACGTAATAATGACGGCATAAACATTAAAGCTCCATTAGGAACACCTGTTAAAGCTGCAGATAACGGAACAGTAGCTTATGCCGGCAATGAATTAAAAGGATTTGGCAATCTTATTTTAATTAAACACAATGGCGGATGGATTACTGCATATGCTCACAACGATAGACTCAACGTAAAAAAAGGACAAAAAGTTAATAAAGGCGATAAAATAGCAACCGTCGGAAGCACCGGTGGTGTCAGCTCTCCGCAATTGCATTTTGAAGTGCGAGCAGGAAAAAAAGCGGTCAATCCTTTAACATATCTTCCATAAATACATACTCTTCCCATAAAAAACTTGTGAAATAATAAAAATTACCCTATATATGCAATAATAATTATTTTATAGTAATAAAAACTTTCAATGGATTAAGGAGAGAAAATTATGTTTATAAGTTCAGCTTTTGCAGCTGCCGAAGCCACCTCCGCTCAAGGAGCATCAGGTACAAGTATGATTGTTCAATTGGTTTTGATTATGGCTGTGTTTTATATATTTTTAATTCGCCCGCAACAAAAAAAGATGAAACAGCATGAACAATTATTACAATCTATAAAAAATGGCGATAAAATAATTACCGGAGGCGGAATTGTTGCTAAAGTTTTAGATGCAAAAGATCCTTTTGAATTATCCGTTGAAATCGCAGACGGCGTAAAAGTTAAAATATATCGTGCAACCGTGCGTGACGTTTTAACCGAAAATGAAAATAAAGAAAAAACTACCGTAAAAAAAGCTGTAAACACTAATAAAAAAACAAAAAAATAGGGTATTTAATCATGTATAAACTATCTAAATCTCGCATTATGATTATTGTTGCGATTTGCGCTATCGGTATATTTTTTGCCATTCCAAATTTAATCAACAATAAGAATGCTTTGCCCTCTTGGTGGCAACCTATTAACCTTGGACTTGATTTGCAAGGCGGTTCAAATTTGTTGTTGGAAGTAAAACTTGATGAGGTGATAAAAGAAAGAATGACCTCTATTGAAGATTCTGCCAGACAATTATTGCGAGAGAATCGTATAAGATACCAAAACTTAAATTTAGGAGATACTTCGGTTAAAGTGAAAATAGAAAACACCAATGCTCGCAATAAAGCTGCAGGATTATTCAGAGGTATAGACACCGGAATCGAAGTTGTTGAAGAAGCTGACGGGACATTGGAAATTAAATATTCTGATATAGAACTAAATAAATTAAAATTAAGAGTTGTTGACCAATCAATTGAAATTGTTCGTCGTCGTATTGATGAGTTGGGCACTAAAGAGCCGGTTATTCAAAGTCAAGGAACGAATAGAATCGTCGTTCAACTTCCCGGTTTACAAAATCCTGAATATGTAAAAACACTGCTTGGTAAGACAGCTAAAATGACCTTTCATCTTGTAGACTCCCGCTCCAGTGCCGCAGATGCTCGCAGAGGAAAATTGGCTTCTACATCTAGATTGGTACAAGGAACATATGGTGAAACTTATGTTATTAGCAGAAAGCCTGTTGTAAGTGGTGAAAACTTGGTTGATGCTCAACCTTCATTCCAAGATGGGCAAGCGGTTGTTAGTTTTAAGTTTAATTCATTGGGAGGAAAAAAATTCGGTGAAGCAACTAGAGATAACATCGGTGAGCGATTAGCAATAGTGCTTGATAATGAAGTTATTTCTGCTCCCACCATTCAAACAGCAATCATGGGCGGAAATGGAGTTATTACCGGAAACTTCACCGTAAAATCAGCTAATGACTTAGCTTTATTATTACGCTCCGGAGCATTGCCTGCTCCATTAGAAGTGTTGGAAGAAAGAACTGTAGGTGCAGGACTCGGAGCCGATTCAATTAAAGCCGGCGTCATTGCTTCAATTATCGGTTTAATTGCTGTGGTTTTATTTATTACTGCCGCTTATGGCTTGTTTGGTATATTTACCACCATATCAGTATTTATGAACTTATTCTTGATGCTAGGAGTATTAAGTGCCATGGGGGCAACTTTAACCTTACCAGGTATTGCCGGAATCATCCTAACTATCGGCATGGCTGTTGATGCTAACGTACTAATTTTTGAACGTATGCGAGAAGAGGTTAAAAATGGACGTTCAACCAGAGATGCTGCAGATGCAGGATTTAATGAAGCATGGACAACAATCGTTGATTCTAACCTCACAACATTAGTTGCTGCTTTTGTATTGTTTTATTTTGGCACCGGTCCGGTTAGAGGATTTGCAGTTACTCTCGCAGTAGGTATTGCAACTTCTATGTTTACATCTGTAACAGTTACCAGACTAATTATTACAGCTTGGTTAAACAAATACAAACCAACCAAATTGCCGATTTAGAAAATAAGGACAAATAACTATGATGAAAATATTTAAATGGGTCACTAAAGATACGACTATTGACTTTATGAAAGCCAGAAAGTTAACTTACACTTTGTCTATATTTATGACTTTAGTGTCAATAATTTGTATTGCAGTTAAAGGACTTAATTACGGAATTGATTTTTCTGGTGGAATATTGATGGAGCTTAAAAGTGCTAAACAAATTGATGTTGAAGCTTTACGCCAAGAATTATCTGGAGTTAAATTGGATGAAATAAATCTTCAAAGCATTGGTGAAGAAGGCAATGAAGTGGTTTTGAGAGCCCAAGCATCTAATTTGGATGAAAAACAACAAATGGCCGCAGTTAATGAAATAAAATCAGTTCTAGGTACTGACTATGAATATCGCAGAGTGGAATTGGTCGGCCCACAAGTAGGTAATGAACTAAAAAAAGCAGGTATTATCGCTTCATTAATTGCGGTTCTTGCCATTTCGGCCTATATTTGGTTTAGGTTTGAATGGCAATTTGCAGTCGGAGCGCTAATAGGCTTATTTCACGATTTGATAGTGACTGTCGGTTTATTGTCTTTGTTCGGATTTGATTTCAGTTTAACCACTATTGCGGCAATTTTAACTTTAGCTGGTTACTCCGTAAATGATACAGTAGTTACGTATGATCGCATTAGAGAAAATCTGCACAAATATAAAAGAATGCCCCAATACGACCTCTTAAACAAAAGTATAAACGATATATTCTCACGCACAATCTTAACCGGATTTACAACATTGTTCGCATCACTGGCATTATTAATCTGGGGTGGTGATACTTTGCGTAGTTTTGCGTTCACAATCTTTTGGGGGGTAATTGTCGGAACATATTCTTCAATTTATGTTTCAGCAGTATTTTTGAATTTATTTAATCTACGAGCTGCACAAGATGATAAAGTTTTAAATCCTTTTGGAAACGTTGAATAGGATAAAAGATGGCAAAAATTTCTTGGAAACCAGGAGCAATGCTCTTTCCGCTTCCGCCAGTAATGGTTACGTGCGGAACCATGAAAAAACATAACGTTCTGACTATAGCTTGGACGGGAATTATAAATTCTGATCCTCCAATGACTTATATATCAGTAAGACCTAGTAGACATTCTTATGGTATAATAAAAAGTCATGGAGAATTTGTTATAAATATAACAACTCTAGAGTTGGCTAAAGCTTGTGATTATTGCGGAGTAAAATCTGGAAAAAATACTGATAAGTTTAAAGATATGGAACTGGAAATTGAGCCTTGTTTAAAAGTAAAGGCTCCAATGTTAAAAAAAGCTCCAGTGTGTTTGGAGTGTAAGGTTTTAGGTTCTAAGCTTTTGGGCACTCATGAAATGTTTATGGCTGAGATTATCAATGTAAATATTGACAATAAATATATTGAAGCTGATGAACGTCTTGCTTTGGAAAAAGCTGGGTTATTGGTCTTCGCTCATGGCAGATATTATACTATGGGTAGAGATTTGGGCGGTTTCGGTTTTTCGGTTGATAAAACAAAAGAAAACAAAACCAAACCTCGCAAATCAAAATTTATGGAGCTTTTAAAACTTGAGCAACAAATTAAAAAAGGAACAGAAAAAATAAAACAAGGAAGACTCCATAATAAATCTCGCCAAAATGAAAAAAAACATTTTAATAAAAAGAAGCTTACTACAAAATCCAAGTCTAAATCCCCGAAATAACTTCGGGGATTTTTAATATTACATAGACTGTCCTTGATATGCTTTGACTTGAGAGACAAATCGTTGAGAAATTATTTGACGATTTTTATTTTCTCTATCATCACCGCCTTTTTTATAAGCTCTATCTAAAGTAGCCTTATAATCACGACCTAATTTAGTCATAGTATTTAAATATCGCCTATCTTTATCACTAATTTTACCATCTTTGGCAGCTTGCTGAAGTACGACCGTGGCGTCTAAAATACTTTTTTGTTTTTTAGTTAAACCATTGTATTCTTCTGTCTTTTTAAATTCCTCATATTTGTTAGGATTCATATCCTTATCAGTAACTTTGGCTAAAGCATCTAATCCTTGAGCAACTTTTTTTTCTGCAACCTCTTTGGTTGTTGAACGTATATCCGAAGCCAAATCAATATTATGCTCCAACATCTCTTTTGCGCTCATAAAATCTTGATCATTTACTTCTTGAGGAGCAATTTCTTGAGAAGCAACATTTTCTGGAACTTCTTCTTGCTTCATACCATCTGTTTCTGACAACTTGGCTTGGCTTAGCAATTCTTGACGTTTTTCAGTCAAATTGCTAATCGGCATATTACATTCTTGTGCTGCAGCAACAAGCCTATCCAAAAATTCTTGAGATTTGACAGTCCCTAAACTAATGCTAGTTTTGCCATCTTGTTGCATAGCCTTAATGATATTTATCAAATCTTCTTTATCTGCTACTTTTTTATTTCCGCTTGAATCCTTAGCAGAAACAACATAATTATCAGCATCAGGGCGTTCTACAGACACAAAATTTCCATTTTTAAGATTTTTATATACTAATGTATCTTTACCATAGTCACCAACAACAATGCTATACTCAGCAGATTGCATAATATTATCTAGAATAGATTTACTTGTTTGAGAGGCTGGTTTGTTTTTATCTATATCTTCTTCTTGGGGTTTAATCTCATTTAATTTACTCTCTTCGGCAGACTTTTTCTGCTCTTTTAATTTTTCAATTTCTTTTTTGAGTGCATTTGAAGCTTCTTCTTTTACTTCTGCAGACATACCTTCTGGTAAATTAGCAATCATCCCTTCCAGTTGCTCGATTTTTGTGTTAATATCATTAATCTCATCATTAGTCATAATATCCTCCTCATACATATAGTTATATTATAGCTAAATATTGATTAAGGTGCAATTAATTTATATCTAAAAAAATAAGTATAAAAATAAATTTATGAAAATTGCTTTACAATTTAAGGAGATTTCTTAGTATAAAAATTACGAATAAAATTCGGGGTTTTAATCTTCTTTTTCAACTTGACTTATATTCTCATTTATTTTAGCTTTTTGTTTATGAAACATATAAACTTGTTTCTAGTACCTGCAGTAAAGGTACGGAGCCGTCAGAAGCTCTTTTGATATACTCGGTGCGTAGATATAGCATCGTTAATTGGTATAGGTATGGTGTTATATCTATAATCCGATAATATATCCCCGGCTATAAGCATAATGGTCGGGGAGCTTTGGGTGTATGTCCAGAAGTAAACACTTTAAAGACTCAAAGGAGCATTTAGTATATCATGCTTTCTGAACTCTCCGACCACCTTTCCAGCAGGTGGTTTTTCTTTATCTGCGTGGAGAGATTAGATGCAAACAATTACCCAATTACCAGCTTTAGTACATGTACATATATATTATACTGAAATGTGGGATGAATTAAAATCTCACTTAAACAACATTACAATCCCTTATGATTTGCATGTAACCTTAGTTAAGTCCAATAAGGTTTTAGAAAATGAAATTATAAATTTCAATCCTCAGTCTAAAATCTGGTTAGTAGAAAATCGAGGTTATGATGTATGGCCATTCATTAAAGTTTTACAAAATGTAAATCTCGATAAATATGAATTTATAATAAAAATGCATACCAAACGAAACACCGAAGATATTAATGTCAATGGATATTTATTTGTCAATGATGAATGGCGCAAAAGTTTGCTTAGATTTGCCGATAGCCGGATGCGCTTTGAAAAAGCTCTAAATAGCTTTAATAATGACTCTTCTTTGGGAATGATAACATCGTTTGACTGTATTCAACCGATGAAAAAATATAAAGATGTTATCAAATTTGCGAAAAAAAAGTTTCCCAATCATGTGTTCGGGCTTCGTAATTATAGTTTTGTTGCCGGAACTATGTTTATGGCAAAAGCCTCTATTTTTAAGCCCATTCAAGAAATGAAAATTTTTGCAGAAATGTTTGATATTCCGGATAAAGAACATAGCTTGCAGTTTGCTCATGTTTTAGAACGTGTTTTTGGAGAAGCTGTTAAATTTGCTAAATTAGAAATTAAAGATGTTATATCTACTGATATTGAAAGAAAAAAGCCACGACAATTTCAAGGGTTTGACATAAACATTTTAGGTTTTAGCTTATTGAAATTAAAGAAAACAAAAAAAGGAAAATACTTACTCAAATTTTGTAAAATACCTATTTTCTCCTTTTTACCTTACAAAAAATCTAAAGGAGAAAAAATATGAAAAAGAAAAAATCGATTTTATTTACCGGATTATTTTTTAATTATTATTCCGGTAGTCAAAAATATATTTCAGAAATGGCACTATATATCAAAAAAAAGTATCCTGATTATAACATACAAATAACATCTCCTTATATAAAAAAAGAGATTGTCGAACATTTAATAAAAAATGATATTTCGGTTGTCACACCGGATAATATTTGCAACAATATGCTATGGGATATCATTATTGCAGCGCATCATTCAATAATTAACACCCTATTAATGCAAAAAATTAAATATAAAAAAATCATAAACTTGATACTTTCACCACACATAAACTTAGAAAATCCGGTATATTTTCATAAAAAATGCAGTCTGGTTGTAGCTAATTCTGAAGAAACCAAACAAAAATTAATTAAAATCAATAACGTTAAACCTGATAAAGTTTTTGTTTTACCTAATTTTTTGCCTGATGAATTTATAAATATAGCCCCCTCTAACCATCAACTAAAAAAAATTGCAATTATATCCAACCATGTTCCCTCTGAATTAAAACTTCTTCCGGTTTTTTTACCTAATATTGCTATAGATTTCATTGGCAGCGAATATAATCAGATAAATGTATCTCCAGAATTTATGGCTGATTATGATTTAATTATAAGCATCGGCAAAACAGTCCAATATGCCTTGGGAATGAAAATACCTGTATATGAATATGATGTATTTGGCGGTTGTGGTTATATTACTACAAAAAATTTCGTTAACGAAGCCGAGCTAAATTTTTCAGGAAGAGCAACTCGGCGAAAGCTATCTGCAAAACAAATAGCAAACGAAATAATCAATGGATATTCATCAACAATAAAACAAATATCGGTTTTACAGCAAATGGCGGTTAAAAAGTTTTCAATGAAAAATATTGATATTTTACTTAATAGCATAAACAAACAGCCTTTAACCCCAAAAATAGGCAAGCTCCTGCATATAACTATGCTTTGGCTATCAAAATTTGGCAAATGTAAAAATATACCTTTAAGTAAAGTATAAAACTATTGCTGTTCAAAGAATTCTTTACCTACTCCACACAAAGGGCAAAGATAATCATCCGGCAAATTTTCAAAAGGAATGTCTCCATCATAGACATAACCACATACAGTACAAACCCATTTTTTATCACTATTTGTCATTTTGTTTTCTCCTTTTGGCTTGGTATTATATTTTTGAAAACTGTCCATAACATCTTTTTTGAAGTATGAACGATAGTCCAAATAGGTTAAAGGTTCGGCATCTTTTTCGGAACATGCCTCTATTACTTCAGCAACATATAGCGTATTGCTGTCTAAAGTATATGTATGTATTACTTTACAACGAAAGCGAGCCAAACTGTCAGTTAAATAAGGTAAATCATTTTCCGTAAAATGGTTGACATTTTTCCATTTATCAATGGTGCGAGAGCTCTGAAACCCAAAGTTAGCTACCACAAACGGGTCAACTCCTTTACAAAGTACAGATAAAGAAAACTCTCCGGTTTTATCAATACACGATTTGGTATACCCATTGTTGGCACAAGACAAAGCTATTGCAACAGGCTTATTGGCTACTTGCATAACCGCATCAACAATACAGCCGCAAAAACCTTTTTCATCTTTTGCTCCAAGAACATATAATCCATGGGTCAGTTTATATAAGGCTTCTAAATCCATTGTTTTCTCCTTGTCTGCTATATAATCACATATTTTACTAATACAAGGCTAGTAATGTGGTGGTGGCGTTTCTTCACTCTGAGGTTTTAGGGAAGAATGATCAACCATATTTAATAAATATTGGTTTTGCTTGACCAATGCAGCAATGGTTTTGCCCTGCTCTATTACCACCTGATTTAGCTCATCTAGCATTTTTTGTTGTTCGGCAATTGCCATTTCAATATCAATAAATCTATCTTCGGAGGTTTGCATATCATAAACTTTCTTCTTGTTTGCAACTCTTTATATGCTATCATCTATTTAATTTTTTACAATCGGAAATAAAATGCCTCTACAATTAGAAATAAATCAGCAATTTACGCAAGCTATTGAACTTGTGGAAAACACAAGTAAGCATTTATTTATTACCGGAAAAGCCGGCTCGGGAAAATCAACCCTGCTCAACTATATCAGAGAAAACAGCAAAAAGAATATGGCTGTTATCGCTCCCACCGGAGTTGCGGCACTTAATGTTAAAGGGCAAACAATTCATCGTTTTTTTGCTTTTCCGATTAATGTTACACCGGAAAAAATTGCCAACTTTCAGGTAACTCCTCGAGTAAAACGCATATACAAACAACTGCAAACATTGATTATTGATGAAGCTTCAATGCTAAGGGCGGATATTTTTGATTGTATTGATGTTTTTTTGCAAATATATGGCCCCTCACCGGACAAAGCTTTTGGCGGAGTGCAAATTATTTTGGTGGGAGATTTATTGCAACTTCCGCCGGTTGTCGGCACTCAAGAAAACAACTATTTTCGGCAAAAATATAATTCTCCGTATTTTTTTGGCGCAGATGCTTTTCGCAAAATCAATATGGAGATTATTGAATTAAATAAAATATATCGTCAAAAAGATAGTGAGTTTATAGAATTGTTAAGCAGAATCCGCTCTAATACAGCTACTATAGATGACCTTAACAAGTTAAATCAACAACATGAGGCTAAAACAGGTGATGATAAATTTATCATCAATCTTACAACCACCAACAAAATGGCAGAAGAATACAACCAACAAAAATTGCAACAACTCCCTTGCCGAAGTTTTTGTTCTCAAGCGGTTATTGAGGGCAATTTTAGCGCAGAATATTACCCGACAGCCGAAGTTTTGGAGCTGAAAGAAGGTGCGCAAATAATGTTTCTGAATAACGACATTAAAGGGCGTTGGGTTAACGGTAGTCTGGGAAAAATTGAAAAAATCAAACTTAATGAAGATAAAATCAGATATCTTTGTATCAGATTGCAAGATAATGCCAAACTGGTGGAGGTTTTTCCTTATGAGTGGGAAATATATAAATATTCATTAGTCGGCAGAGAAATTATTTCCGATGTGGTGGGGAGTTTCAGACAGTTTCCGTTACGTTTGGCGTGGGCAGTTACTATACATAAAAGCCAAGGGCAAACTTTTGATAATGTTTATATTGATATCGGTAATGGTACTTTTGCAGCCGGACAACTTTATGTAGCTCTTAGTCGCTGCACTTCTTTGGAAGGAATCAGTCTCAAACAAAAACTAAAACATCAACATATTTTGTGTGATGAAAGAGTATGCGCATTTATGGAGCAATTTATGCCGCCACAAAATCCTCAAGATAAAATTAAATTTTTGCTAAATGCGGCGCAAAGGAGGCAAAAACTGCAAATAAAATATCAAAAGATTGATGGCAATGTTTCAGAAAGAATTATTATCCCGCTTAACATAAAAGAAGAAAATTTGCTTGCTTTTTGCACCCAACGTCAAGAACAAAGAAGTTTTAATTTGCAAAGAATTTTAGAAATAAAAAGCTTTAATGATTGAGATTTTAAGATTATATAGTAAATATAGACCTATTAACGGAGAAAACAGATGAAAAAAGTTTTGGCATTTGATATCGGCGGAACCAAAATTGCTTATGCAATTATTGATGAAAACGGCAAATTTGTTAATGAAGTAATTAAGGTTACAACGCCTAAAACTTCTGCCGGAATATTTGAACTGCTCAAAACCGTAATCAAAGGGTCTGAAGATGATATTGACGGAGTTGCAATTGCAACTGCCGGAGCAATAAATAATGATAATAATAAAATTATCAGCCATGTGGGAAACCTGCCGGAAGGATATAACCAACTAGACTTCATGGCTCTTAGCAACAAGCCTATTTTGCTTGAAAATGATGCCAATGCCGCCGGTTGGGCTGAGTTCAAACTCGGAGCCGCAAAAGGAACACAAAATGCGGTTATCTTAACTTTAGGAACAGGAGTTGGCTCCGGTATTATTGTTAATGGCAAACTTTTGAAAGGAAAATCCGGTGCCGCCGGTGAAATGCATATGAGAATCGGACATACTAATGAGCGCAAATGTACTTGCGGACTATGGGATTGTTTGGAAACATATGTTTCGGGAAATGCTCTTACCACCGATGCTAAAATATATATATCACCGGATGCGACCAGTTATGATGTTATCAGAGGACTAAAAGAAAATAATCAAAAAGCTCGAGCTGCTTTTGACCATTGGCAAGAATATTTGGAAAATACTTTGGTAATGATTGGCAATCTGTTTGATCCGGAAGTGATTGTTTTATCTGGCTCAATGGCACAGTTTGTGGAATATGATAAATTAAACAAACAAGCCAATGAAGATATTCTGACCAGACCTTTTGAACTAAAACAAGCTAAATTTGAAAATAATGCCGGTATGCTCGGCGCTGCACTTTTATTATTGGAGAAACTTAAATAATGAAATACGCACTACCTGTACATGAATTTTCTTTTAATAAAATCAAAAACGGAACCAGAAAAGTAGGTGTACATTTGTTTGACAAGCAGGCTCAGCAAATTAAACTGCACGATATTTTGGAAATGCATAACACTTCTAATAGTGAAATATTAGAATGTGAAGTGTTGGGAATCGCGGTTTTTGATAATTTTAATGATTTAGTTGATGCACTTTCTCCGCAAGCTCTGGGGTATAACGATAAAAAAGAAGTCCTGTTACGTTTTAATCGAATATTTTCGGCAGATGCACAAAAAGCATGTAATGTAGTCGGATTTTTCTTGAAAAAACTGGACGATGATGTGAATTTCAATCTAAGACCGGAACTGGAAAGATAAAAAAATAAAAAAAATAAAAAATAGGACTTGCATTTTTTTTAAGATATGCTATTAAGTATCTCGTTCTACCGATGCGGGCGTAGCTCAGG
>JAZNVJ010000096.1:0-12515 GCA_045592765.1 Alphaproteobacteria bacterium
ATAATCTTTAGTATCATAGCCATGGGTGGAAGCTTCAAAAATCGGCCCTAAATATAAGGCATTAACGCCTATTTGGCGCAGATGAGGAAACCACTCATAAATTTTGCTTAAACGAAACCCCGGCGCAGAAACAAAATCATTTGCCAAAGGCGCTCCGCAAAAACCCAGAGGATAAATATGATAAAAAAAAGATGTCTTTGCCCACATATATATTACTTATTTGATAAAAAACTATTTATCTTACTCTATGGTGTATAAGCTATATTAATGTTTTGTTATTCTCAAGAAAAATATCTTTTTGTTGCTGAAAAACAAAAGAGGCCTGAATAATCTCAGGCCTCCTTTGCTATAGATTTAAAGACCACTTTCGTAATCTTTAATTTTGTTCTGAATTTCTTCAGATCTTTTTTGTTCTGCGAATTTCTTCGCTTCTTCATCTTTTCGACGAAGTTCTTCCTCGTATCGTTGAATCTCATCCGGACATTCCCTATAAGAGCTGGCGCCCTGTCTGCGCATAAACTCTCTTATATCTTTCCTCTCTACGAGATCCAAAGGAAGACGAGTCACATTTCTCGTTTCTTTCTCGTGAGTGTTGACGAAATATTCTTCCTCTACCGTCATAAGACGATTAATATTTCCACCATCCTTGAGGTAAGCAATCAGAAAATCGATATCGTTTTTCCTAAGCTTTTTCTCAAAGTCTATATCTGAGATAAGACTTGGACGTACTCCGGTGTTACTCTTCTTCACACCGAAAATTTTTTTGAAAATTTTATAAAAAATTTTTTTCATAATTATTTTTGTTTAATTAGTTTGCACTAAAGAATATATCACAATATTACCCTCTATGCAATACTTATTTTGACAAAATTGTCAAATTTTTGTTTTTTTATTTTTCTTTAGGGGCAAGATAATGCACCGGACCTCTTTTTTTAGGCTTTTGTTTCTTTTCGACTTTGTATCCGCCCTTAACACACAACAATTTATCTGTACCATGAGCAGTGCATTTTAAAGGAAATGTACTATCTTCAGCGACTAAATCACCCTCAACATCACGTTTATAAACTTCAGTATTACAACCAAGTTGACCGCAATTGAATGATGAGTTAAGCATAAAAACATAGTCACCATTGGGAAATTTAGATACATAAAAATCATCAAACTTAACTTTGTCGGGCAATTCATCTGATGCCGGACCGAAAATATCATCAAAAACATATTCGGTTTCAGCAACTTTTAACCCTATCTCAGCTAAATTTTCACTAGCGGCATTATAAAACAAATATACATCGGTTGTTTTGGCTGAAACTGATGAAGCATAAAACAAACAGCATGCAAGTAAGATTTTTTTCATTATATGATATCCCTTTTTGGTAACAATTTATCTTATACTAAAATACAATTATTAAAAATTAAATACTTTTTTAGAGATTTAGCATAATATTAGGTTAAATTTGTTTTTGGAGGAATGATTATGAAGTTAAATGAATTTACCAATCATAGCAGTGATATTGACATTTGCGGGTTAAGTGCAGATTCTAGAGAAATCAAAAAAGGTTATCTGTTCGGCTCACTCAATGATGATAAGTTCATTACTGATGCGATAAGCAATGGTGCTGCGGCAATTATCACTCACAATGAATGTAAGATTGATATTCCGCAAAATATTCAAATCATTCGCAGTGCTAATCCGGCAAAAGACTTTGCGCTTGCCGCCGCAAAATTTTATGGAAGACAGCCCAATCATGTTGCAGCCATTACCGGAACTAATGGTAAAACTTCCATTGCCGATTTTATCAGACAAATTTTAACTATGATGAATTATAAAGCTGCCAGTAACGGAACAATCGGGCTAATCAAAGGCAATAATCCTCCAATTCCCTCTCCTAACACCACACCGGTTAGCGCAGTATTACAAAAAGAATTAAAAGAAATTGCCGATGAGGGATATGATTGGTTGGCTATTGAAGCTTCAAGTCATGGTTTGTGCCAATATCGTCTGGGCGGATTGAAAGTTAATGTAGCCGGCTTCACCAACCTTACTCGAGATCATTTGGATTATCACTTAAATATGGAAAATTATTTGAATGCTAAACTGATTTTATTTCAAGATAATTTGATTGATGACGGAGTTGCAGTTCTGAATGCCGATATCCCCGAATTTGAAACCATTCGTCAAGCTTGCGGAAATAAAAAAACTATTTCTTACGGATACAAGGGGAAAGAACTTAAGTTGCTAAAACTAACCCCTCTTCCACAAGGGCAAAAAATGGAAATTGAGTATTTTGGCAAGCCTATCAGTTTTGAAACTCCTTTGGCCGGAGAATTTCAGGCAATGAATATTTTATGTGCCTTAGGTATGGTTGCCGAACTAACTCAAAAACATCAAGAAGTAATAACCTATGCGAATAAAATTCGTGGTGCAAAAGGAAGGTTGGAATTAGTCGGACAAACAAATTTAGGAGCTGCAATATATATTGACTATGCTCATACTCCTGATGCTTTGGAAAACGTGATTAAAGCCCTGCGCCCTCATACCTCAAATAAGTTAAAAGTATTATTCGGATGTGGCGGAAACAGAGATGCCGGAAAACGACCGATTATGGGAAAAATTGCTAATGATTTGGCTGATGAAGTATATGTAACCGATGATAATCCTCGTTTTGAAGCTCCTGCTCCGATAAGAGAACAAATTATGGCGGCTTGCCCTAAAGGAATAAATATTGCAAATAGAGCTGAAGCGATTAAACAAGCCATCCAAAGTCTTAAAAGCGGTGATATTTTAATCTTAGCCGGTAAAGGACATGAAACCGGACAATACGTTATGGGTGAAGTGTTACCATTCAGCGATCATGAAGAAGTTTTAAAAAACATCTAACTTATCACGATTTTGGCACGCATTTTGCATATATAAGCCCAAGTTTAATTGTAAAAAATTTGGGGCTATGAGCTTATGATTTATGCAAACGCTATAAAATCCGCCATTTGGGCTTTGTTTTACCTGACATTGGTATTGTTTTCTTCGGAGGCAAATGCGGTATCTCGTATTAAAGATATTGCCGACTTTGAAGGAATTAGAGATAACCAACTTATCGGTTATGGTCTGGTTGTAGGCTTAAATGGTACTGGTGATAACATCAAATCTATCGATTTTACCAGAGAAAGCCTTATCTCGATGTTAGATAAAATCGGCATTAATGCTCGTGGCGGACAAATCAAATCTAAAAATATTGCGGCAGTTATGGTTACCGCCAGTCTTCCGCCTTTTGCCAGACAAGGTAGCAAAATTGATGTTATGGTAAGTGCTTTGGGTGATGCCAAAAACTTGCAAGGCGGAACATTATTGGTTACTCCTTTGGTTGGTGCAGATGGAGCTGTTTATGCAGTTGCACAAGGACAAATTGCGGTTAACGGAGTTAGCGCAAGCGGTGCAACGCAGTCAGTAAGCAAAGGTGTGCCAACATCTGGACGCATTCCTAGCGGAGCAATTATTGAAAACGAAATTCCTTTTCAATTAGAAAGCCTAAAAAGCATTAACATTGCATTACGCAACCCTGACTTTACCACTGCAAGAAGAGTGGCTGATGCCATTAATGCCATGATGGGAACAACTGCCGCTAATGCAATTGATCCGGCAACAATAACCTTGAATGTACCTGAAGATTATAACGGAAAAATTGTTGATTTGATGACTAAGGTTGAACAATTGCAAATTCAACCCGATCAACTGGCTAAAGTGGTTATTGATGAAGGTTCCGGAATTGTGGTTATCGGTAAAGATGTGAAAATTAATCGTCTGGCTATTGCACAAGGAAACTTAACCATAAAAATTACCGATATGCCTTTGGTTTCTCAACCTTTACCTTTCTCCGGCGGTGAAACTGTAGTTACAACTGAAACATTGGTTGATATTGAAGAAGACACCGATGCTAAATTAACTGTTTTGGACACCGGAATTAACTTACAAGAATTGGTTGACGGGCTTAATTCTTTAGGCGTTACCCCAAGAGATTTAATCAGCATTTTGCAAGCTATAAAAGCTAGCGGTGCTCTGCAGGCAGAAATCGAGGTGATATAATGACTAATATTTTAACAAATAACTCTCCGGCTTTATTCTCCCCTGCTCTGCAAAAATCAGCTCCGCAGATAAACACTAATATAGCAAAAGCTGAGCAATCTGCCGAAGATTTTGAAGCCTTCTTTTTAACCAGAATGATGGAAACAATGTTTGAAGGTGTTTCCACCGATGGGATGTTTGGCGGTGGACATGCCGAAAAAATATATCGTTCAATGTTACTTGATGAATATGGCAAAGAAATGGCTAAAGTCGGCGCTGTAGGAGTTAAGGATTGGGTTATGACATCAATTTTGCAAATGCAAGAAATGAACTCTAATGCGGAACTTCTGGGATAAGGAGAACAGCAATGAAAGAATTTGACATAGAAGAAATAAACAACAAAATTGAAGATCTGTTAGATGTTATGGACGGACTAGCTGAGATTTTGGAAAAAGAAAACCAAGCTCTACAAAAATTTGATATTGAAGCTGTTAGTGAATTATATGAACAAAAAACTAAAGCAGTTACTGCTTATCGAGCATTAAGCGGATTTTTTATCAAAAATCAAAATTATCTTAAAGAAGCCGATAGTGACTTAAAAAAAGAATTAAAAGAAGAATCATTAAATCTTGAGGATTTACTTCAAGAAAATGATTTACTGCTCAGAACCAGAATGGAAACCAGTAAGAATGTGATGAATACCATTATCAATATTGCCAAGGTTACCAATAAAAAGAACGCAACTTCTTATGGTGCGCACGGAAATTATTCTCCGATGGACAATAACAAGAATGCGCTAGCCATAAACAGAACATTATAGGAGGTTTGTCATGGCTCTTATTCCAAGTTTAGGAACATCTTTAAGTGGTATGAAAACGGCTCAAGCTCAACTTGATATTATCAGTCGCAATGTTGCTAATGTTGATACCCCCGGTTATACTCGCAAGACAGCTCAACAAAGTAATTTAGTACGTGCCGGATATTGCCAAGGGGTGATGTTAAATGATATTCAGCGTCAAGTAGATGAAGGTTTGCTTAAAAGTTATTTGTCTTCTTATGCTCAAACCAGTAACTATTCGGCTAAAAACGATTATTTGGGACAAATTGAAGTAACTCTTGGAACTCCACAGGGAAACAACTCCATTGCTGCAAATGTCGGAGCTTTACAAACAGCTTTTGATACTTTTGCAACTGATGTTACATCTTCTGCAAACAGATTTAATCTTTTAAATCAAGCTGACACCATAACTTCTCGTTTGAACTCTATTTCCTCTGAAATACAAAGTTTGCGTGGCGAAGCAGATTTACAAATAAATGCTGATGTTACGGAAATTAATAAATTATTAGATACCATTGCTAACCTTAATAATGAAATAGTAAAATACAGCATACTGGGCTATGAAGGACAAGCTGATTTATTGGACCAACGAGATCAAGCTTTAAGAGATCTTAGTGGATTAATTGATATATCATATTTTAAACGTGATAGTGGTTCTATTGTTATTCAGACAACAACTGGTGTTACTTTGCTTGATAGCGAAGCTCACAAGTTATCTCACAGTGCTCTTACTCAAGCCAGTCCAACAATATCTTATGCTACCGGATCAATAAGCGGTATATATGTTGATGGACAAGATATAACTAACATGATAAAAGATGGTGAACTTAAAGGATTAATTGAAGTTCGTGATAATATTTTACCATCATTGCAAAGTCAATTAGATGAGCTTGGCGCTAATCTAATGCAAGAAATTAATGCCGCACACAACCGAGGAACTGCTTTTCCCGATACTCCAGATGTTTTAACCGGAACCAGAACTTTTATTCAGGAGGGTAATTCTTATCCTCAAAATATTAGTATTTTAGAGGGAGATGTGCGTTTTATGATTATTGATGAATCCGGTAATCAAGTTGCTACAACAACCCTTAAAGGTGATATCGGTTTTACTACCGGTAGCATATCTGAAATGGCTGAAGACATTAAAAATTGGATGACTTCCGTAACTGGTGCCAATCTTCCGCAAGCAGATGTTTATGTTAACGATGATGGTAAACTAGTAATCAATACCGGAGATAGTGCTTATGGATTTTCAATAATTGATGAGCTATCATCTACTCCCGGTTCTGAGCAAAAAGATGTTACCATTGGATTTGATAATGGTAACAATGGGGTTT
Organism: Alphaproteobacteria bacterium; assembly: GCA_045592765.1. Lineage (GTDB taxonomy): Bacteria > Pseudomonadota > Alphaproteobacteria > RF32 > CAG-239 > CAZU01. Next base: position 6,233 of record JAZNVJ010000096.1, read on the forward strand.
TCACACAAACATATCAAGGTTTTTCAAACTTTTTCGGATTAAATGATATGTTTGTAAATAATACCGATGACTTTATTTATGACTCTAAAGTTGTTAGTTTGAACGCTAATCTTGGAATTAATGAACAGACAATTTGGAAATTTTCCGATGTGCAAAATGGGCTTAATTTTGGCTCTATTGTCATAAATCCCGGTGATACTATCTATGATATTGTAAATACAATAAATGAAAATCCAGCATTAAATAATTCAATTACTGCATCTCTAGTACCTAATGGTAATGGATATATGCTTAGAATTATTAACAATTCCGGAAAACAACTGGAAATATCTGAAACACAAGGAAATAATTTGTTTGCCAGATTGGGAATTGTTCCATCTAATGTTAATACAGCTCAAACAATTCAGGTTAAAAATGAACTGATGACAAATCCTAGCTTAATTGCTGCTGGTTCGCCTGAATTTAATACATCTACTGGAAAATATGTTATGAGTCCTGCTGCAAATTCTATTGCTAATGAAATGGGAAAAATATTCACACAATCGCTTAACTTTAAGCAATCAGGAACAATTGCACAAACTCAATCTACACTTGCCAGTTATGCTTCAACCTTTGTTGGAACAATTGCATCTTTGGCAAGTAGTGCAGAAAGCTCTTTGGCTTATCAACAAGAATTAACAACATCAATTGCAACTAAAGAAGCTCAAATAAGCGGAGTTGATATTGATGAAGAGCTTGGACAGATGATTATATTTCAACAAACTTATGCTGCCTGCGCTCAAGCATTTACAGCATCAAAAGAAATGTTAGATTTGTTGATTGAAATTGTATAGGAGGATTAAAAAATGACTAGAGTGCCAACTTATGCTACCTATATGAATATGCTCAACCAAACGATGAAGAATAAAGCTCAGTTTGAACTTTATAATTATCAGAGCGTTACCGGATTAAAAGCACCGACTTATTCCGGATATGGAATGAGCGCATTTAGTATTGTTAATCTAGAAGCGTCTTTAAATGTTACCAATAACTTTCTGGAAAATAATAAACTTTTAAATATTGAACTTAAAACTATGAATACTTCTATGGAATCCATTAACAATGCGGTTAGTGATTTCAGAAGTATGCTTAATAGCTTTAGCGGAGGAGATATAAAGAAAATAACTCCTGATTATACCGGTGGAAAACTGACTTTTACCGATAATAATCAAGCAACTTATTTGGGGAAAACTATCACTATAGATGGAACAACTTATACTTTTGCAAATAATGGAGATGGTAATAATATTGATTTATCCGGCATAGCGGCGGATTCCGGAACAACTGGATATGCGGAAAAAGTTATGCAAGCTTTACAAAACAAAATTGATCCTACCGGTAATTATCCTGATTATAAATTTGATGGCGCAACTTTTACATTTCCGCTTTATACCATAAATGGAAATGCGACAATTCTTAATGCTGCTGGGGTTGAAACCGGTGAAGCATATACTATGAATTCAGATCAAGCTCAAAACCTTAATCAGCTACAAAATACAGCTTTTACAACTATGCAAATGTTGGTTGACACACTCAATGTTGAAGCAAATGGAAAATATTTGTTTGGTGGCGGAGATGCATCTCAATCTCCAATTAATTTTCCGTTTACAAACTTGCAAGAATTTCAAGAATATTATGATGGTATAAACATTAAATTTCCTGATAATAGTGCTGCAAATTTATGTAATCGTACAATCACCAATGCTCAAACCGGAGGATTAACCATAACTAAGGTTGAGGGTAATCAATTTACAATTACTCCGGATAAGGCAGGTGGCTTTTTAGAAACCGCTGTTGTTGCTACTCCTGCAACCGCCGGCACCCTCACTTTTAATGCTGACACAAATAGCCTGAATTCTACTCAATATGGAGCTTTTAACACCATTAAAGCCGGTGATACCATCGTTATCAGCGGAACAACAAATAACAATAATTCTTTGATAGTGAAATCTGTTTCACAAGATGGAAAAACAATTACCTTTGAAGATAATGTTGGTCATAATGTAGTAGCTGAAGACCCAATTACCGATCCTACCGGAATAACAATCAGTACTTCTTATCCTGTAGGTGCGGTTATTGAAATGCAAGATATGGGTAACAATGTTGCTCCTCGAGTACAGGTAACCAGTGTTAATGCTGACGGTTCATTGAATGTTACAGCAGATCCTGCTTATTTTAGTTCTGATGTTACACAAATTGCAGATTCAAGCAGGTGGACAATGAGTACTACTTCATATTATACCGGCGGAGATCTGTCATTAAACAGAAGAATATCTGAAAACCAAGCTATAACTATGGATGTTACTGCAAATGATGCTGCTTTTGAAAAGTTGTTTAGAGCATTGGGACAAATTGCGCAAGCTAATGTTGTCGATACCAGAAATCCAGCAGATGTTGATGGTTTAATAAATAACAACAAAGCATATGATATAATTACAGAGGCAAACAAATTGCTGCTCAGTGCGGTTGATGACAGTGGAGAAACTACAAGATCAGGAACAAACTCCAGTCTTTATGCCGTTAGCGCCAAGCTTAATGCTAATTATGTATTACTTAATAGCGTAGATGAAAATCTAACTCTGGTAAAAAATAACTTGCAAACTAGTGTTGACTCTATAAAAAATGTTGACCAAACCGAAGCTGCGGTTAAAGCTTTGTTAGCAGAAAACAATTTAGCTGCATCTTATTCGGTATTGCAAAATGCCTTAAACTTATCTTTGTTAAATTTCTTAGATTAAACAAAAAAATATCCTCGATAATTATCGAGGATATTTTTTTATATTTATTTACCCTAAGCAACTTTAGCATCAAAGTTTATGGATGCGCCGTCAATATCAGCGGTTGTACCTCCTTGGCAAGTATTTTCAATTTTTACCGCTAAAACTTGCTCGGCAATATAAGCTTTGTTTTCTACCAAAGCCTTATACAATTCAGAATTAGATGTAGACCAACTAAGCTCTATGCGATCAGAAACATTGAAATCTTTATCTTTACGTAAAGTTTGTACTAATCGTACAAAATCACGAGCCATACCTTCTCTTTTAAGCTCCTCTGTAACTACGGTATCTAAAGTTACAACCGCACGATTTTCAGCAAAAGATTTGCCGGCAACACCATCTTTCATCTCTAAGCGAACTTCAAACAAATCAGATTGCAAGGTTTGTCCACCGATACTCAAAGTTCCATCTGCATTCAAATTCCATTGACCTTGTTTGTAAGCAGCCATAACTGCTCCCATATCTTTACCCAATGCTTTGCCCAACAGCGGAGTATAAAGATAAATTTTCTTATCGGCATAGGCGCTCAAATTATCATCAAACTTAACTTCTTTAACATTAAGTTCATCTTTAACAATATCCTGATAATCTGCAGAAAGTTTATGTCCGATAAGCGTTAAGCTTGCTAAAGGCAAACGGTTGCGCAGATTTTTTTCTTCACGAATGAATTTGCCTGCAGAACATAAATCTTGCAAGAAATCCATTTCTTCTACCAAAACTTTATCAAACTTAACTTGCTCTAAGGTTGGATAATCAGTTAAATGAACAGATTCTTCGCAGGTTAGAGTTTTGAATACATATTCAGCAATAAATGGCATTAATGGAGCGATAATTTTACTCAAATTAACCAAAATGGTATAAAGAGTATCAAATGCTTGCGCATCACCTTCCCAAAATCTTTCTCTGCTACGACGAATATACCAGTTATTCAAAATTTCCATAAATGATGCTATTTCATTAGTTGCAACAGCAACATCATAAGTATTGATACCTTTGTTTACAACTTCTGCCAAATTTTTGAGTTTGGAAAGAATGTAATTATCAATAGCTTCCGAAGAAGAATAAACTTCTTTGGCCTTATATCCTTCTGCATTAGCATAAAGAGTGAAGAAATAGAAAGCATTCCACAATGGAATTTGAGCCACACGAGCAGCTTTGGCAATTTCTTTACCTTCTTTATCTACGGCCAAGTTTCCACCTTTGAGAACCGGTGATGATACCAAAAACCAACGCAAAGCATCAGAACCTATAGTATCTAACACTTCATTTGGATCCGGATAATTCTTCAAACGCTTAGAGAGCTTTTGTCCTCCTTCTGCCATAAGTAATCCGGTGCAAATACAGTTTTTGAAAGCCGGTTTGTTGTGCAATGCGGTAGAAAGAACGGTTAAGGTGTAAAACCAACCACGAGTTTGGTCAATTGCCTCAACAATAAAGTCTGCCGGAAAATGCTCTTCAAACCATTGCTTATTTTCAAACGGATAATGAACTTGAGCATATGGCATCGAACCACTCTCAAACCAACAGTCAAACACATCACCTACTCTGCGCATCATTGTCTGGCCGCTCGGATCATCAGGGTTAGGATAAACTACATCATCAATATATGGTTTATGCAAATCTTTTACATCCAATCCGGTTTTTTCTTTGATTTCAGCAATTGAACCGAAAACATCAATACGAGGAAATTTCGGATTATCAGATTTCCATACCGGAATTGGAGTACCCCAAAAACGATTGCGAGAAATAGACCAATCTCTTGCGCCCTCCAACCATTTACCGAAACGACCATCTTTAATATGATCAGGGACCCAATTAATTTCTTGGTTATTTTTAACCATATTATCTCTAAAATCGGTTACTCTCACAAACCAACTGGACATTGCCTTGTAGATAAGCGGAGTATCGGTACGCCAACAGAACGAATATGAGTGAGTATATTGTTCTTTTTTCACTAAAAGACCGTTTTGCTTGAGCCACTGCATAATCGGCTCATTGGTTTCAAACACTTGCATACCTTGATAGTCAGCAACTTCAGCAGTGAATTTTCCGGCTTCATCTACCGGACAAACTACCGGAAAACAGTCATCGCAAGCTCGGCAAACATCAAAGTCATCTTGACCAAATCCCGGAGCAATATGGACAACACCGGTACCATCTTCGGTTGATACGAATTCTCCGGATAAAACTTTAAAACATCCTTTTTCTTTGAGATGTTTGAAGTATGGGAACATCGGTTCATAGCTCATACCAACTAATTCTGAACCTTTTAATGAACCAACCTCCACAGCATTTTCGAGTTGCTTTTTGTAGCGTCCGAGTAATGCTCTGGCTAAAATATATTTTTGCCCATCTTCTTCCATAACCACATAATCAATATCAGCGCCGACTGCCAACATTAAGTTTGAAGGTAATGTCCATGGAGTGGTTGTCCAAACCAAAATCTTCATACCATTTTCTAACTTAAACAAAACGGTAATTGCATTATCGGTTTTATCTTGATAACCTTGATTTACCTCAAAATTAGAAAGCGGAGTTTCAGCAGCCCAAGAATATGGCAAAACACGATAATCTTCATAAACCAAGCCTTTATCGTAAAGCTGCTTAAAGTTTGAGATTACACTCTCCATAAATGGTAAATCCATAGTCTTATAATCGTGATTAAAGTCAACCCAACGACCGATACGTTTAAAGGTATCCACCCAAATACCGGAATATTTAAGCACATCGGAGCGACAAAAATTATTAAACTTTTCAATACCGTATTCTTCAATCTGTTTGCGACCGGAAACTCCGAGTTGTTTTTCGGCAGACATCTCAGCAGGCAACCCATGGCAGTCCCAACCCAAACGACGTTCAACCTTTTTGCCATCCATAGTCTGAAATCTGGCAACAACGTCTTTGACATAAGATACCATAATATGTCCGTAGTGAGGCGTGCCATTGGCAAACGGAGGCCCATCATAGAATACAAATTCAGCAGCTCCGTCACGATTTTTGACTGATTTCTCGAATGTGTTGTTTTCTTCCCAAAATTTGAGAATTTCTTTTTCGACTTCTACAAAGTCCGGTTTGGCCTTGATATCGGCATAATGTTTCATCATCTGAATACACCTTTATTTTATTGATTGATTTTAGAAACTTGATTGGTTGATTATATGTGCAACAAAAACTAGATCCCCCTAGGGGATAATATTAGATATGATATGGATATAAAAACTGCACATAAAACTATCTTTCAAAATAACATTTTATCTTAAGTTAATACAATGAAATCTTAGTGTCAATTAAAAAACAACAGATATTTAAGCTTGATTTTTTATAGTAACAGTTATAAGTTAACGACAACTATTTATAATTTTTAAATTAATGTGTTATGCGAATAATTAAACATTTGAGCCTGAGTTGGCTTTGTTTCTGCATTGGCGGTCTTGTTGGTGCTGTAATTTTTGGAGGCGGTTATCTTC
>JAZNVJ010000097.1:0-1911 GCA_045592765.1 Alphaproteobacteria bacterium
CTTTAGCAAAATCAGTCGCTTTTTGCCTAACTGCTTCTTCTGCCTTTGGAAACTCGGTTGCCAAACTCTTAAATGCCGTACAGGCTTCTTCTTTTTTACCAAGTTCTCGCATAGACATTCCGAGTTTCAATAAACTGTCCGCTCCCTTATTACCATCTTTATATTTTTCCAAACCTTTACCAAATGCAACCGCCGCTTTAGCATAATCTTTTTTGCCATAATAAGCTTCCCCAAGCCAATATTGAGCATTTGCAGCTAATTTATGCTCCGGAAATTTAGTCATTAACGAAGTAAATTGCTGGGCTGCCAAATCATTTTTTCCGGCATTAAGATCTTGCATTGCTTGTTTATAAATTTCATCAGCAGATTTGGTTTTAACCGCAGGCAAGTCATTACCTTTGGCAATAGCCGCACCAACTATTGATGTTGGAGCTCCTTCAGCAACTTTAGGAGCATATTTTTTAGCATCAGCAATATTTGTGTTTCCTAAACCAACACCATCCAACGATTTACCCTCTAACATTTTAAAACGAATATCAAAATCTTTATTCATTACATCAATTCGTTTGTTTATGGTTTTAATCTTATGCTCGATTTCATCTAACTTACCGACCATCATGCGCAAATCTTCATCGAACTGCCCCCATTTCACCACATTAGTCGGAGCCTGCTCTGCTTCACCATTTTGATTGCGATATAATTGTCTTTGTAACACCTGAATATCTTCTTTTAGTTGGTCTACTTCGGTTTGCAAAGCATCTCTGGCCATTGCATTATTCACACCCAACAACATCACCGATGTCAACAAAGTAAATTTTATAAATTTCATTTTCAACCTCACCAATAAAATGACGAATAATTCCTTACTAATTTAGTGTACTTTTTAGATAATAACAAGCACAAAAAAAGCGCACCCGAATAAGGTGCGCTAATTTTAAGTATACAAAATATGTCGGGAATTAGTTACCGGCTTTAATAACGGTAACAGCACGACGATTTTGAGCCCAAGCTGCTTCGTTGTTACCCAACACAGCCGGACGCTCCTTACCATAAGAGATGGTAGAAATACGATCAGCTGCAATACCTTGAGATACTAAGTATTGTTTTGCAGCATTGGCACGACGTTCACCCAAAGCCAAGTTGTATTCACGAGTACCGCGTTCATCGCAATAACCTTGAACAACAACGTTTACGTTTTGGTGTTTTTTCAACCATTTTACCTGACTATCCAAAATCTCGGCAGAATCAGGTGTAATTGCAGAACTGTCAAAAGCAAAGAAGATTCTGTCTTCTGCATGTTCCATAAAGTCACGAGCCATTTTTGTTTCACATTCGCTGCCACCAAACAAAGAACTCTCGCTCAAGCTAGAACAGCCAGAAAGAGCAATAATGGCGCAGAATAAACTCAAAAGTTTTTTCATTTTCTAATCTCCATATGGGTTTTAAAATTCGTAATCGTTAAATAACTAATACAGCATTAACTTAAGCAATAAAAACTTAATTTTCAACTATAAAATGTTATAATTAGCATTTTTTTTATTAAAAAATTAACTGCATTGAAATTTAAGTCTTTATCACAAAATAAACACTATTAGTAAAATTTGTATACTATACTTTGGTTAAAGCTCTTTATAAATTTACCATCTGGTTTGACGCAGCCCCTCGCCTATAGCCATGGCTGCAGAAACTGCCATATTGATAGAGCGAGCATTTTTGCTCATAGGGATTGTAATGCGTGCATCGGCAAATTGATGCACTTCTTCAGGAACACCGGCAGATTCTCTACCCATCAAGATAATATCGTTTTCCTTAAAATTAAAGTCGGTATAAGGCTGGTCGGCATGAGTGGTCATCAGGATAATACGGCCGTATTCCTGGTTATGGGCAGCACGAAAGCTTAAAAAAGCTTCC
>JAZNVJ010000098.1:0-8325 GCA_045592765.1 Alphaproteobacteria bacterium
GGTTTTTCATCTTTTACAATCGGTAAAGAATATCCCTTAATCTGTGTTGCCAATTGGGCTAATTGCTCCATTGCGGCCGGACGATAGATATCTAATGAAACCAATAATACTTTTTTGCCGCTTTTGGCGATGCGTTTAGCCAATTTGGCAGAGGTTGTAGTCTTACCGGAACCTTGCAGACCAACCATTAGAACACAAACCGGCGGAACTGCGTTAAAGTTCAAAGAAGTATCACCGTCACCCAAAAGTTTTAGAAGTTCATCATGAACAATTTTAATCACCATTTGCCCGGGTTGAATTGAACGAACAACTTTTTCACCCAATGCTTGCTCTTTCACCTGAGCAATAAATTCTTTGACAACCGGCAAAGCAACATCAGCTTCCAACAAAGCAATACGAATCTCTCGCATCGTATTGTTAATATCATCTTCATTCAAAACACCTCGTGAAGTGATTTTGTTGCAAATAGCTGTTAATTTGTCTGTCAAAGTGTCAAACACTTTTATTATCCTTCAATTTAAACCTCTAACGCGCCAGTGTGCGAACCCTCGCTGACTGGCGGTGCTCCTTGGAGCAAATGAATTTTCAATTCTTTAATAAGAAAATCTGGTGGATTTATATATGCTTTTTATATAAGAGTCAAGAAAAATAAATGATATTTAATTAAACAAAAAAAGGATGGCAATTGCATAACTGCAATTATACGCCATCCAATTTTTTTCATCACTTTCCTCCATTTTTTATGTTTATCACGAAAAATGGAAAACGTTTATCGCCGCTCCTTAACAACACTTTTTGACTTAACTCATAATATAAGTCAATTTTAGTGTTGCCTAAAGGAAAGAAGTTTTGAACCTTAAAAGCTACCCTTTAATAGCCTTATTGTGAGTTTTAATGCAAAATTGAGGCAAAGACCCACAATAAACATTTAATACACACTCACAATAATTTTTTATCATGATTTATTTATATCACATTTTTGATACCTTGTCAACATCATTTGACAAAAAAAACCAAAAAAACCGATAGTCTTTATTAAGACGATCGGTTTTTTGAAAATCTACAGGCTAATCAGCAAGATTTGCGAGATTCCAGCCGGTATTGTCGTCCTCAAAGTTGAGCTTTTCAACCTCAGAACCACTAATTTCTTCGACCTTACCATCCTTGAACTGGAAGAAACGTCCGTTCATCCACAACACGTTATTGCGGATATATGGTGCCGAGCATGGCATCCACGGACTGTTGCAACGAAGATTGGAAACACTTACAGGAACAACAACCTCAGGGTTAACGACAGATACAACCCTTGTGCCTCTCACAGTAACCTGATCTCCTCTTCTGGTCATAACGGCAAAGCAGTCATGACCCAAAACAACGAACTCTGAACATCCGATTTCGCTATGATACAAAATCTCACGATCAAACTTACGAATAACCAGAACTCTGGCATCATTCTGACTAAGCTTAAATCGATAATACTCAATAGTTTCGTTTTCTTCACGCACAAAAAGTGGGCGTGCAACTAAATCTCCATTTACCTTACGATATTCATAAGGCCTGTTCTCGGTTGCTAATGCTACATTAACATCCCATGGTAATCTTTTCAGACTTCTCATAATAGTAGTTATTAAAAGGGTTTTATAAAAATATATAAAGTGCCTTGGGTATATTATGATTATCACTTATTGTCAAACAAAATTTATAAACTACTCCTCTTAAAAATTAGCTTTTGATAATTATCTTAATATAAAGATTAAGGAGAAAAACATGAAAATTGTAATCATCGGAGGCGGAAACGCAGGAATTGCAACGGCAACGAGACTAAGAAGAGCAAATGAAACTGCCGAAATTATAATATTAGAAAAAAGCACAGAATTTGCAGTAGCAAAATGTGGTCTTAATTATCTTATATCGGAAATCGTTGATGAACCCAATGAGCTTATTGCGGCAACCCCTCAACAAATGCAACGTACATTTAATGTCAAAGTAAAGTTAAACCATGAAGTAATAGGTATTAATAGAGATAACAAAATTATAAAAATAGAAAATCATCCTGATGAATCATATGATAAATTAATTATTGCCACCGGAGCCATTCAATTACGACCAGACATAAAAGGAATATTGGGAGAAAATATTTTCACCATTAAAAATCTGGAAAGCATTACAAGAATAAATGAATATCTTACAAATTTTGATACTCCAACTATATTGATTATGGGAGGCGGTAAAGTAGGTTTAGAGTTGGCTGAGGCTTTTTATATCAGAGGCGCAGAAATTATAATTAATGAAAGTTCATCACATATTCTTCCTGAATTTGATGCTGACTGTACTAAAGAAATTGAACAACTGTTGCTTGATAAAGGCATAAATCTGCAAATCGGAAAGAAAATCTCTGCCTTAGAAAGTAATGTTGTACATTTTGATGACGGATTAAGTCTAAAATATGATATGGCTATAATTGCTACCAATCTAACCCCCGAAACAAAACTTCCAATCTTGGCAGATATAAAATTGGGTAAAAGCGGTGCTATTGCTGTAAATCGATATATGCAGACTAATGATGAAGATATTTATGCTTGTGGTAAATGCGCTGAAGTAACCAATAAAATAACTAAAGAAACAGAGCTTACATCTAATCCATCAATAACAATAAAACAAGCCAAAGTAATTGCCGAACACTTAAATGGCGGAAACATTAAAATGCCTTTTATTATCAATAATAATATAATTAAAATTTTTGATTACTATATTGCTATTTGTGGATGTGGCGAAGAAAAACTAAACTGTTTTAACATAAAAAATCAAAAAGTATTTTTGCGACAAAGTGATAAAGCTCTTTATTATCCTAGTCCGGAATCTTTATTATTAAAACTGATTTTTGCTGATAATGGCGATGTTTTAGGGATGCAAATTATCGGTAAATCTGGTGTGCCTGAACGAATAAATGCAGTTTGTGCGCAAATTCAACATAATGCCAAAGTAAAAGATTTGATGAACCAAGAAATGGCCTATGCACCATCACTCACTACTCCCAAAGATGCTATAAATAGTATTGCTTCTTTAGCCCAAGAAATGCTGAATAATAAATTACGCTATATGAGCCTAGCGGATATTGATGATGATACATACTTAGTTGATGTGAGAACACCATATGCTTTTACTAATTGTCATATGCCTAATGCGATAAACCTTCCGCTTAATGCAATAAGAGATAATTTAGCTTCTTTGCCTCAAAATCGGCAAATTGCGATTTGTTGTAATAGAGAATATGGCGCATATTTAGCATATCATATATTAAACCAACATGGTTTTGATAATTCTTACTTGTTATATAAAGACTAATTATTATTTATTTTTGTAAAAAATAAAATATTGATAAATGTGCGCAAAAAAAGATCCTTTAACACAAGTATCAAACAAAGAAACAACAACTAATAAAAGCACATAAATCAATTTACCAATATAGCCGTCTGTAGGATATAATTGATAAATCGCAGATATTGTATATACCAAAATAACTCCAGGAAACATCAATAAAGTTTGCCCCCAAAATATCTTGTTATAATTTCCTTTGCATAAAGCAAATGCTTGCCTAATCGTTAAATTTTTATCATCAACAGCTATAGCTCCCAGATATACAAACAATGGAGATATACATATTGCAAGAAGCAATCCTAAAGCTACTGAAATAAAATAAATGACATTACTCTCGAAAACACCAATTAATCTAAAAATTAAAGAAGCTGAAACAGCAATAATCACTATAGAAAAACTTAGAATCAATAAAACTAAAATATATTTTGATAATCGGTGCAAAAACTCCAAAGATATATAATCAGGTTTGTTTTTTAAAACAACAATTTGGCAATAATTAATAATGACTGCAACCGAAACAAAAAAAGTCAACAGATTAGAAACTAATTGCATACTGTTTTGAGAACAAGATTGAGGATCAAGTGAACACATCATCGGAAAACCGCTAAATGCTTCATAAACTAAAATCACAATACCAATTAATGATACTTTTAAAAAAGCATCACCATTAAATATTACATACATAAAACTTCTTCTTAAGGTTTCCCAAAATGGTAAATTAATTTTTTTCGACTCAGTCATTTGAGTTATCCTTTTGTAAAAACGAATACTGCAAAGCACAGTTGTTAATAAAACAGCTAATTATAGCTAAAAAGGTAAAATTATATATATATTCACCGATAAAAATTCCCCAATATGATATATTGGCAGAAATAGCACCAAATTCACTTAAAAAAAATGAAGAAGAAAAACTCCATAAAAATACCCAAAAACCAACACTCAAAATAAGAGATAAATTATTACCTCTGCTCTTTTGCCAAATGTAAAGTAAATTAGGCATTTTTTTATTACTCCAAATAGATACAAAAAGAGGATAAAAACGTAAAACTACAAAAGGCGTCAGAAGACCTAATCCAACAAAACCAAAATAACATAATTCAATACGCCAATCTGGGTTAGGCACCCTAACTTTGAGTAAATACCACGATAAAAAAGCTATCGAATTTATCAACAAAAAAACTATACCTCCAATAAAAGACCTTATATCAATAAAAGAAGGGCGAAACAAATCTTTGAAAGATAATATTTTACCTTGCCATACAATTTGATAGTATCTAACGCAAAACATTGAGCCTAGATATAAAACAATAAACCTTGAAAAAATAAACGCTAAAATACTAAAAGAACAAATCTGTTCCTGATTAAACTGCACAAAATAACAATACAAACTCTGACCACATAAAATATAAACCAGACTAATTATCAATGCAAAAAAACTGGCAACATAACAAAAAAACTTAAAATTAGCAAAGAACGATATATATGGACCAAAAATAATTTTGTTTAATGGATATTGAATCGCTCCTTTGATTGGATGGGATAAACCTAAAAATTTTAATGATGATTTACTGTTCATATTAAATTTCCTTTACCATAGAAACACCAGGAATAGAACGTATTTGGCTCAATATATCTCCATATAAAGCATATCCACCGGATAATTCTATACGAATATCCCAGTTTTTATCTTCCGGTTTAATATATATCTTATTTTTACCATTTCTATCTTTATTCAAAACCTGATGAAGTTTGGTTACTACCGAAATATCCGAAATGCCAATTTCCAAACCATTAGCAACCTCAGCTATAGCTTTATCCAAAGTATCGACATGATTAATCATTATGCGAGGACGACCTTCTTCTTGCTGATCAATCGTAACGCTTACTAATAAAGGCTGTCCCGAGGAAATGACTTCTTCATATTTAGCTAATCCTTCTGAAAATAATAATCCTTCAAAATTGCTACTACCATCCGAAATAGCTAAAAATGCATATTTGTTACCATTTTTAGATATACGCTTAGTAAAACTATTTACACAACCAGCTAATTTTGCTCGAATACTATCCCCTAAACGAATACCTTGCAGAACTTCATTACATTTTTTAACTCCCAAACGTTCCATGCCTTGCGCATAACTATCTAAAGGATGAGCTGAAAGATAAAAACCTATCGCCTCAGCTTCAAACTGTAAACGTTCTAATTCAGGCCAATCCGGATGTTCGACAAGCTTTACATCTGATTGTAATTCCTCAATTCCAAACAAAGATGTTTGAGAGCTGTTTTTTAATTCTGTAGAAGATGCAATATGAGAAATAATTGTATCAATATTTGCAAACAACTTACCTCTATTTTTATCTATACTGTCAAAAGCTCCGGCTTTAATAAGTTGCTCCAACTGGCGACGATTAATTTGTTTGGCATCAATACGATGAATAAAATCTGAAATACTTTTAAATGAACCTCTAGATTTACGTTCTTTTTCAATAGCTTCCATATTGGCGGCACCAACGCTTTTAATTGCAGCAAGAGCATAACGGATATTACCTTCCTCAACCGCAAAATCTGCATCAGATTTATTAATATCCGGTGGCAAAACCTTATATCCCATTTTTTTGCCTTCTTCTTTGTAAAAAAGAAGCTTTTCAACATTGGCTATATCCAATGACATAATTGCACACATAAACTCAACCGGATAATGAGCTTTAAGATAGGCTGTATGATAAGAAACTAAAGAATATGCAGCGGCATGAGATTTATTAAATCCATATGAAGCAAATTTTTCCATCTGATCAAAAATTTTTCCGGCAACATCTTCGGCAATACCGTTTTTAATCGCCCCTTCGGTAAACATTTTGCGCTGTTTGGGAATTTCGTCACGCATTTTTTTACCCATAACCTTACGCAATTTGTCTGCTCCGCCCATAGTATATCCGCCAAGCACCTGAGCAATTTTCATAACTTGCTCTTGATAAACCATAATACCATAAGTTTCATCCAAAATCGGTGCCAATGATGGATGTAAATAAGTAATTTCTTCCTCACCATGTTTGCGCTTAATATAAGTTGGAATATTATCCATTGGTCCGGGACGATATAACGATACAATAGCGATTAAATCTTCAAAACGGTCTGGCTTTATTTGTTTATGAACATCTTTCATTCCGGGAGATTCAAATTGAAATACCGCTGTAGTATCTCCTCTTTGCAACATTTCATAAGTTTGCTTATCATCAAGAGCAACTTCTTCCATATTAAGGTCAATGCCTTTGGTCTTTTTTATCCAATCAACAGCCTTTTGAATAACTGTAAGCGTTTTTAGCCCTAAAAAGTCAAATTTAATCAAACCGGTTTCTTCGACAAACTTCATATCATATTGAGTTACTGGCATTTCGGCTTTGGGGTCTTTATATAAAGGAACTAATAATTCCAGTGGTCTATCCCCAATAACCACACCGGCAGCATGAACACCGGATTGACGGTACAATCCCTCAAGCTTCATACCTATATCAAAAAGCTTGTTAATCTGAGGATCATTTTGACGCATTTCTTCAAGCTCTGCAACCTGATCCAAAGACTCTTGCAAGGTAGGGTTTTTGCCTTGAACGCCGGGAGGAATCATTTTAGAAATTCTATCTGCCTGAGCATAAGGCATTTGCAAAACTCTTGCCACATCTCTAATCACATTTTTAGCTTGCAATTTACCATAAGTAATAATTTGCGCAACATGATCTGCACCATATTTATTTTGCACATATTCGATGGTTTTATGACGGTTTTCTTGGCAAAAGTCTACGTCAAAATCCGGCATATTTACACGTTCGGGATTCAAAAAACGTTCAAACAACAAATCTAATTTTATCGGATCTAAATCAGTAATATGTAAAGACCAAGCAACTATAGAACCCGCACCGGATCCTCGCCCCGGTCCAACCGGAACGCCATTGTTTTTTGACCACCTAATAAAATCTGACACGATAAGAAAATATCCTGGGAAACCCATTTTTTTTATTACACTTAGTTCATATTCCAAACGATCGTAATATTTTTTATCAATTTCAGCTTTTTCTTCATCGGTCATACCTACAAAATAAACGTGTTTTTCTAAACGTCCTGCAAGCCCTTTATGCGCCTCCGAATCAATAAACTCATCTTGACTCAAACCATCGGGACATTCAAATATCGGCAACAACGGATCAACTTTTTTAGATAAATAATTACAACGTTTGGCAATATTAACCGTGTTTTGCAATGCCTCCGGAATATCTGCAAAAAGCTCTAACATTTCAGCTTCAGAACGCAATCGATTATTAGGAGAAAACTTTTTACGATTATCATTAGCTACATATTCAGCTGCAGCAATGCAAACCAACGCATCGTGAGCTTCATACATATCAGCATCAAAGAAAAATGCCTCATTTGTAGCAACTAAAGGGATATTGTGTTTATATGCCAAATCAATAAACGCATCTTCTGTTTGTTGTTCCTCCGGCAAACCGATACGAGATATTTCCATATACAGACGGTTACCGAATAACTGGTGCAATTCTAACAAACAACCTTCTGCTTCTTGATTACGTTTTTCCAACAACAAGCGCCCTATTGGCCCCTCAACACCTCCGGTTAAAATTATAAGCCCTGAGTTATACGCTTTTAAGTCGGATATTTTTAACTGTGGCTTTTCATGTGGTTGAGGATTATCCAAGTATGATAATTTCATTAAATGCATAATGTTCGAATAGCCTTCGGCATTCATAACCAATAGAACTATTTTATCCGGTTCAATGCTTCTACCTTTTGATTTTAACACATCATCGGCATCAGGATTACGCAGATAAAATTGGCAGCCTAAAATTGGTTTTATGCCTGCTTCAGCAGCAAATTTTGATACAGCTTTACCGCCAAACATATTGGCGGTATCAGTCATCGCAAAAGCAGGAATTCCCATT
>JAZNVJ010000099.1:0-2338 GCA_045592765.1 Alphaproteobacteria bacterium
ACCTTATCTAAATCTTCATTGGCGGAATCTTCTTCATCACCAAACTCCATACCTTCAACATCGGCACCATACATCATTTCCAGATCTACAATATCTCTAAGTTGCATAGTTCCGTTGATGAGTTCATCACGCCAAGCCGCAATAGCCTTAATTGTCATCGGACTTTCGCACAAACCATCAATCATAACGGTTTTTCCTGCCTCAATACGTTTGGCAATTGCAATTTCACCCTCTCGAGAAAGAAGCTCTACTGACCCCATCTCTTTCAGATACATTCTTACCGGATCATCACTACGTCCAAGCTCTTTTTCATCAAAATTGCCAGCCTCACCATCATCCTCATCATCAAATTCATCTTCTTCGCCATTTTCTGCTTCAAAGCTATCGGCATCAGATTCAGAAATGATACTAATACCTAAATCAGAGATATTAGTCATTATATCTTCAATATTTTCGGAGGATTCTCGCTCTGGAGGCAAAGCCCTATTTAGTTCTTCCACGGTGATATATCCGCGGGATTTTCCTTTTTCAATCAAACGTTTAACAGCACCGCCCAAAACATCAATCAACGGCGCATCTGTAGACTGATTGTCATACAGATCTGAAGTTTCAATATCTGACATTAACGTTCCTTAAAATCATAAAAACCGGTTTTGGCACAAATTTCTAGCCAGTGCATTTTGTACTTATTTTTACACTGATTGTCAAGCAAATAAAACAGATTTTTTTACAAATTTTCTGCGCCTTTGCTCCGATTCGTTTGTTTCATTAAGATTTAGCTCAATCTTCACCTTGCGAACTCAAAAGAGCATCTCGCTCTTTTTTCAACGACTCGTAACGTAAAAACACTTCTTCGGAAAAAGAATCGCCCACTTGCATTTGACGCATGCATTCTTTAATGTCAACTTCCAATTGTTTGAGCTGAACCTCAACAATTCGTTCATCTAATCTTTTGCGCATTTTAATTACGTCAGGACATTGCTTGAGTAACATCTTAAGATCCAACTGATTTTTTATCACTTCATCAAAATCTTTTTCGCTCAAAATACTCAACAATGCTTCACTATCTTTTATTTCAACTTCATTATGCACTAACTCTAACAAATATTCATACAAGGCACGCAATTTTGCATTTTTAATTTCAAAACCCAGCAACTTTTCCTCATATTCCTCAATAAGCATAGGGTAAGAAACCAAGGCGGAAACAACATATTCCCCCACCAAATCATCTAAATTTGTACGCACATTATTAACACTAACAACTGTAGACTTTTCAATATTTTTACGATTACTATTTCCTTTTTGTTGCCAAAATGCTCCCCGCCCTATTTCGTGATAAATTTTATTTTTCATATCCTGAGCATAATATCCGCGTACTGTTTCATCGGCAATTTTAGCAACTTCATCTCTAATATTTTTTTCTAATAATGCTTTTTGTTCCGGAGTATTTGCAGACACCGCATCGGAATTTTTCTTCCACAACAAGTCCTTAAGCGGCATTGTCTCATTAATTACTTTCAAAAATTCTTCTTGTCCGTGAGCTTTCAAAAACTCATCCGGATCTTGTTTATCCGGCAAAAAAGCATATTTTAACGAAAATCCCGGTTTTAATATCGGCAACACTCTGTCTACCGAACGAATTGCAGCCCTAACTCCGGCATTATCACCATCAAAACAACAAATAGGCTCTTGCACCACTTTCCATGCCTCAGCAATCTGATCTTCGGTCAATGCTGTCCCCAAAGGAGCAACAGCATAACCGATACCATATTTATCCATGGCAATTACATCCATATATCCTTCACAGATAATCAAGCATTTTGCATCATATCCGGCATCTCGGGCATTATTCAGATTATAAAGAACTCGGCGTTTATTAAATACCGGTGTTTCCGGTGAGTTGAGATATTTGGGCTGACTTCCGTCCATTACTCTTCCGCCAAAAGCAATCACCTTTCCCCGTTTATCAATAATCGGTATCATCACTCGATTGCGGAAAAAATCGTGAGAACGTTTACCCTCAGGAATTGTCAAAAGCCCGAGTTCTTCCATTTCTTGTTCACTAACCCCTTTGGATGCCAATTGCGCTTTAAGTCCATTATTATTAGGGGCAAAACCAAGCCTGAACTTAGCAATAATCGTATCATCAAATCCTCTGGCATAAAGATAATCCAAAGCCTCTCGTCCACCGCTAAGGCTCAAATTCTTCTCAAAAAACTTGGCTGGCATTTCCATAATGTCATAAGCAGTATTGCGTTTTTCAACTACTTCTTTAGCTTCCGGATTAAGCTTTGGTAACTGCATACCAACTTTGTGAGCTAATTTTTCAACTGCATCA
>JAZNVJ010000100.1:0-6493 GCA_045592765.1 Alphaproteobacteria bacterium
CTATCGTTATAAATTTATTTACTAAAATAAGTTTATAGTGTAATAATAAAAATAAATTTAATTTTTGCAAAGAGGTGCTTATGAAAAAAATATGTCTGCTTATGATGTTATTTATTATTTCCAGTTGCGTTAGAGCTGGTAATTATAATATCCTTGGTATCAGAAATGACATATTTACTGCTTGGAATGGTTATTGGATATCTTCATATAAAAATAAAGATGATGAATTACATCTTATCAAAACCGAAACTATTGAAGAAAAAAACTATAAACCCAACGTTGCCCAAACTATAAAGGTTGGCCACTCTATTCTTAATAGTCGCATTTATCAAATAAAATATTTTGAAGAAAGTTTTTATAAATTCAATAAAAATTGTTTTCTAAACAGTTCCTCCATGCCAATAAAAATTTCAGCAAACACAGAATATAAAACTATTTTGGGTGAAGTAAAAATTGATGGTAAAAAACACTATCTGATGCCTAGTGAATTAGATGGTTATGCAATTATTTTAGATGAGAATTGGGCTATAACCGATAAAATCGGACAAATAGACGGACATTTTTTAATTATTTTGCAAACTGAATTTTTCCCTTATCCCAAAGACGTAAAACTTGAAAGAATTACTCTATCTAAAACCGAACAAACAGCTGCCATAAAAGGATTTGACGTAAAATATGATGGTGTAAAATTAGATAGAATTTGGTTTACTTATATGGACTACAGCGAAGACGAAAGTGGTGCTTTTCAAAACATCAGTTTTCCGAACAAACCGGGTTTAATAACTATCAACAACATTGGATTTAGGGTGCTCAAAGCTGATGAAAACAGCATAACCTTTATGGTTTTAACTCTATAATAAAAAAATCTTGCACCAAGTAAATGATTGATGTATAAAAACTCCGAGTTAAAGTTTTTTTAGGAGAAATGTTATGGCTGGACATTCCCAGTTTAAGAATATTATGTATCGTAAAGGTGCTCAAGATGCCAAAAAGGCTAAAATGTTTGCCAAATTGGCTCGAGATATAACTATTGCCGCCAAAAGCGGACTTCCTGAACCGGATAAAAATCCTCGTTTGCGTTTAGCTATTCAAGCAGCTCGTGCAGAGAGTATGCCTAAAGACAATATCGAACGAGCTATTGCGAAAGCAACTCAAACTGCAGGCGGTGCAGATTTTACTGATGTTCGTTACGAAGGATTTGGACCGGGAAAAGTTGCAATAATTGTTGACGCCATGACAGACAACAAAAATCGCACCGCCGGAAATATCCGTACTATCTTTGGTAAACGTGGTGGTGCTATGGGCGAAAACGGTTCTGTTGCATTTAACTTTGAGCGTATCGGATTTATTCAATATCCCGCAAACATTGCCGATGCGGATAAAGTATTTGAAACCGCTTTAGAAGCTGGAGCAAATGACGTATTATCAGATGATGAACATCATGAAATTGAAACTCTTCCTGATGATTTGAGTTTAGTAACTGAAGCTTTAGAAAAAACATTCGGTACGCCTTCTGCCTCTCGCCTTGATTGGAAACCGATGGTAAAAACTGATATTACCGATGTTGAAACCGCTCAAAAACTTTTGGATTTCATCGATGCTCTAGAAGATGACGATGATGTCCAAAGAGTGTACCACAACGCAGAAATTGCCGATGCTATTCTTGAAAAATTAGCTTAAAAACATCAAAAAAGGCGATGTTTGAAACATCGCCTTTAATTTTTCTACTCTGTTGTTTTAATGTGCAACTCTTTCAATTGCAAATCAGTAACATTATTCGGAGCTTGCATCAACAAATCTTGAGCTTTTCCGTTAAGCGGGAATAAGATTACATCACGAATAATCGATTCTTCCAAAATCAACATTACCAATCTGTCTACCCCATATGCAGAACCTGCGTGCGGAGGAGCTCCAAACTTAAATGCACTTATCATTCCGCCAAATTTGCTATCAACAACCGAATTATCATAACCGGCAATTTCAAATGCCTTGTACATAACTTCCGGACTGTGATTGCGTACAGCTCCTGATAATAATTCAGCTCCATTACATACAAAATCATATTGATAAGCCAAAATATCCAATGGATTTTTATTAAGTAATGCATCCATTCCGCCCTGAGGCATAGAAAACGGATTGTGAGAAAATTCCACAGCTCCGGTTTCTTCATTTTCCTCATAAAACGGAAAATCAACAATCCAACACATTTTGAAAGATTTTTTATCAACAAGTTCTAAATCTTCACCTACTTTGTTGCGCAAACGTCCGCTAAACTTATCAAATTTAACGCCCTTACCGATAACAAATAAAATCGCATCACCTTCTTTTGCACCCAATTTAGATGTCATTAAAGCTAATTTATCTGCATCAAAAAAGCGAGCTAAACCTTTAGCTCCGGCTTGTGCAAGAGCAATATAAGCAACTCCTCCCATTCCTTCTTCTTTAGCTATTCCATCTAATTTATCAAAGAACGAACGGGGTTTTTCACCGGCATTTGGCACCACTAAAGCTTTAACAACTTTTCCTTCTTTAACCAGATTATCATACACTCCAAAACCGGATTCGCCAAAAAACTCTGTTGCATTTTGCCATTTCAACGGATTACGCAAATCCGGCTTATCAGAACCATAATCAAACATTGCGGTTTTAAACGGAATTCTGATAAATGGTGCTTGATCAACCGTGCGTCCCCAAGCAAATTCATTAAAGATAGTTCCCAAAGTATGCTCTATTACCGCAAACACTTCTTCTTGGGTTGCAAAACTCATCTCCATATCCATTTGATAAAATTCTCCGGGGCTTCTATCAGCTCTTGGATCTTCATCTCTGAAACACGGAGCGATTTGAAAATACTTATCAAAACCGGACACCATCAACAATTGCTTAAATTGTTGTGGAGCTTGAGGAAGAGCATAAAATTTCCCCGGATTAAGACGAGAAGGAACTAAAAAGTCACGAGCCCCTTCCGGTGAAGAAGAAGTAAGAATTGGAGTTTGGTATTCCACAAATCCTTGTTCCCTCATCAACTCTCTGGAACGCTCTATAACTTTTGAACGAACTAACATATTATTATGGATTCGCTCTTTGCGTAAATCCAAAAAACGATACTTCAAGCGAAGCTCTTCTGGTGCATCATCTTCTATTGCCACTTGAAAAGGCAAAACTTCTGCTCTGGAATGGACTTCTAAAGCATTAACTTTTATCTCAATATCACCGGTTGGCATATTTTTATTTACACTTTCTCGAGCAATAACCTTTCCGGTAAATCCTACTACTGATTCTGGACGCAGATTTTCTATTTCTGCAAACAAATCCGAACTACTATCCACTACACATTGCGTAATTCCAAAATGATCTCGTAAATCCACAAAACATAAATTACCTAAATTGCGTTTACGATGTATCCAACCGGCAAGCTTAACCTCTTTGTTAACATCTGAAGCTCTTAACTCACCACAATTATGAGTGCGATAGTTTTGCATTGTTAATCCTTTATTTCTAAATTAAATACTAGATTCTTTTTATCTCTAAAATATATCAAAATCAACCTCAAAATAAGTAAAAACAAAAACTCTTGCTTTTTATCACTCTTTCGGTTATTTGCATAAGTAACAAATAACTGAAAGAGCAATTATGGAATTAATAACCCAAACATCTGAACTAAAAACCTTATGCAATGAACTTAATAATTGTGAGTTCATAACCGTAGATTTAGAATTTTTGAGAGAACATCACTACTATGCTAAACTATGTTTAATTCAAATAGGTTCTGCCAAACGATGTGTAATTATTGATCCTCTTGCTCCAAACTTAGATTTGCATCCGTTTTTTGAATTAATGCAAAATCCTAACGTAATTAAGGTGTTTCATTCTTGTCGACAAGATATTGAAATTATCTATAATTTAAGCGGAAAAATCCCCACTCCTTTATTTGACACTCAAATTGCCGCAATGGCTTTAGGCTATGGAGAATCTGTAAGCTATGAAAGTCTTGTTGTTCATATTTTACACAAACAACTAGATAAAACCAACCGTCTTTCTGATTGGAGTAAAAGACCTTTATCCGAATCACAACTGCGTTATGCTTTGTCTGATGTCACTCATTTGCTTGAAATATATCAACATCTTAACTTCGAATTACAAAGCTCAAACCGCAGTGAATGGATTGCTGATGAAATGATGATAATATCAAATCCATCAACTTATGAAATAAAACCAGAAGATGCTTGGATGAAAATTAAACATCGTTCTCACAATGCTCATTTCCTTACTTTATTACGCGAATTGGCTGCATGGCGTGAACGACGCTCTCAACACAAAAACACTCCACGCCAAAGCTACATCAAAGATGATATGTTACTAAATATTTGTGCCGCCAACCCTCAAACCAAAGAAGAGTTATGCCAAATTCGCAACCTCCGTCATGACATTGCTTCCGGAAAATTAGGAGACGAAATCATAAGTGTTCTTAACCATTGTTGCAAAATTCCCAAAGAAGAATACGTAATCCCTCCAAAATTCAAGGATTTTCCAGACAAATCATCTGCTTTGTTTGAACTACTCAAGTTGTTACTAAAAATTATCAGCCAACAAGAAGGCGTTGTTGCCAAACTAATTGCCAGTGATGAAAATTTACATTCGCTTACCATATTTGAAGATGAAAACAACCCTGTTCTCATTGGCTGGAGATATGAAATTTTTGGTAAACATGCCTTAGATTTAAGAAGTGGTAATATATCTATTTCATATAACCCTCAAAACAAAAAAATCGATATTAACCAGTCTTAATCTTCAGTTTTCGCTTTTGCTTAAAAAAATCTTTCAAAATTTGTGCACACTCATCCGCTAAAATACCTCCATAAACATTAGGACGATGATGACATGTTGGCTGCTCATAAAACCTAACCCCGCTAACAACCGCTCCGCCTTTAACATCTGTTGCCCCAAAGTATAAATTTTCGATTCTGGCAAAAGATATTGCTGCCGCACACATTGTACAAGGCTCTAAGGTAACGTACATATCCGCTCCTCGCAAACGGTTTCCTCCTTTTGTTTGGCAGGCTTGTTGTATCGCTTTAATTTCTGCATGAGCTGTGGCATTTTCTTGATGTTCACACAAGTTAAACGTCTCGGCAATAATCTCTCCACTCGCTCTATCTACAATCACGCATCCTATTGGCACTTCATCTTGCTCAAAAGCTTTTTGAGCCAAAGATAAAGCACGGCACATATAATCTTCTGCTATCATCATTATCCTTTTTTGTTGTAATTTTATTCGATTATGCTAAATCTAAAACAAAAAGGAAAGAAAAAAATGGCAGAAAGAATAGCTAAATATATCGCCCGCTCAGGAATTTGTTCTCGCCGAAGTGCCGAAGAATTAATTAACCAACAACGAGTAACCGTTAACGGCGAGATAATAACAAGTCCGGCATACAACGTTAATGGTGATGAAAAAATTTTAATTGACGGTGAGAAACTTCCCTCAATTGATATAACTCGTTTGTGGCTTTATCATAAACCCACAGGTTTAGTTACAACCCACAAAGATGAGAAAAATCGCCCGACTGTATTTGCTAATCTTCCTGAAGGGCTACCTCGAGTAATCTCTGTCGGAAGACTTGATTTAAATTCCGAAGGTCTTCTCTTATTAACCAACAATGGTGAGCTATCTCGCAAATTAGAACTTCCCTCAAATGGTTGGACCAGACGCTACAAAGTTAGAGTTCATGGTATTGTTGATGAAAAAAAACTTCAATCGCTACAAAAAGGCACGATTATTGATGGAATAGAATATGGTCCTATCCATATTAATATTGAAAGCAAACAAGGAACTAATACTTGGCTTTTAGTAACCTTAAATGAGGGCAAAAATCGTGAAGTTCGCAGAGTTTTAAAATCAATCGGATTAGAAGTATCTCGCTTAATTCGCCTTTCTTACGGACCATTCCAACTTGGCTCGCTAAAAAAGGGGGAAGTAAAAGAAGTACCAACTAAAATTTTAAAAGAACAACTAGGAAATAAAATTAAAATATGAGAATAATTGGTGGCAAATACCGAGGTAAAAAATTATATTCACCTCAAAATGAAACTATTCGTCCTACTTCAGACAAAACTAGAGAAGCTATATTTAATATTTTACGCTCTCGTTTAGGTTATGATTTTACAAATTTGAGCTTACTTGAAATATTTTGTGGTAGTGGTGCTTTTTCACTAGAAGCAATATCTCAAGGATTTAAAGAAAGCACTGCTATTGATATTGATACAAATCTAATTAAAAAAAACCTTTCTTTATTTCCGATGGAAAAAAACAAAATAAATATTATTACCGCAAACGCTAAAAATATTCCGAATTTATCTAAACGATACGATGTATTATTTATGGATGCCCCATATAATCAAGACTTAACTTATCCTGCTCTAATTCAAGTTTCAAAATTTCTTAAAACCAATGCCATATGCATTCTTGAAACTCACAAAAACGAAAATATCT
>JAZNVJ010000101.1:0-2589 GCA_045592765.1 Alphaproteobacteria bacterium
TATTTATCAAGCAGTTTAATTTCTTTAGCTCCGACATATAGCATATTTCCGACCGAAGCTACCGAACCCGCTGCAACCTCCACAACATCACCGACAAAATCTGCTTGATAAGAATTTTCAGCGGTTTTTGCTAATTTTATTTTATTTTGAATGTTTTTCTCAAGCACCAGAGCTGTAAACCAATAATGATCGGAAAAACCCACCCAACCGCCATTTGAAGAAAATTCTTTTTTGTTTTCTTTTTTGAATTCTTCGAACTTAACCTCTTTTAGAGTGGAGTTTATTACACCACTAAATCCTTCATGTACAACTTTACTGCCTCCTTCTTTGGGTGTATATTTTCTGTTTATCAACCCATAAGGGTACAATATTACATCTGTTCCGGAATTATTTTCAGCAATTTGTTCAACATTAAACATATAATCATTATCAACAGATATTTTCTTTATAAATTTAATTCCCTGACCGTTGTTCCATTCTAAAATCAACGGAGTTTCCGGTGATAAAGATTTGTTTTTTGTGTGCCATAAGGTTTCACTGTCAGGCAAATTTATGTTTTTATCTGTAGATAGCCAACCAAATTCAGCATAGTATGGAGCTTTAGTTTTTGAGGGCTGGAGTAATTCCACATCTTCACTATTTTCAGCAAGAGATTGTTTATATTTGTTTAAATATAATTCATCTAATCTTGCCCCTTTTAGTCTTATGCTACCAGAAACAGAAGGGTTGTTTATTGAGATTCTTTTATCTGATTTTATAGCTTCTTCTAAGCTCAATATGGCTTCTTCAGCATTATCCTCAGCTAAAGAGTTATTGCTAACTTCTATAATGTTTTCTTTTTTAGTGGAAGTAACATCTACTGATTTGTTTGGAAAAAGCCAATTGGTAATAAAAATTACAGCCAACGATAAAACTATTGCGGCATAAAGCCCTTTCATCTCTTCTTTCATTGAGTATAAGCTCCAAATCAAAATTTAACCTTGCTAATATCTATTACATTTTTCATACTAAAGCAAGCACATAAATTAATTTTTACTCTTTTTCATTGGAACAGGGTCATGTCCGCTACCTCCCCAAGGATGGCAACGCAATATTCTTTTACACCCCAGATAAAATCCTTTAAATATTCCATGAATTTGTAGAGCTTGATTAAAATATTCCGAACAACTGGGGGTGTATCTGCAGACGTTAGGTAAAAAAGGAGATATGCACTTTTGATAAAATCTAATTAACAAAATCATAAAAGAGCGCATTTTTATTCCAGTCATATTTGTTTGTTAATAGTTTGTAATGCCTTCAACATATTGTTTTTTAATGTTTCAAAAGAAATTGTTGCTGTATTATATCTTCCTATAAGCACATAGGTAATACCTTTTTTTGCATTAAGAGGAAAAACTTGTGCAGCAGCGGCTCGTAAGCGACGTTTTGTTTTGTTTCTTATATGTGCTTTGCCTAATTTTTTTGTTGCTGTAAAGCCTAAAAAACACACATCATCATCTGAGCAAGATAAATTTTGAGCCGCTTGTAATATCAACCCAGAAACAACCGACTTGATACCATTAGCGGCTCTAATAAAATCTTTTCTTTTTTTTAAGGTAAGGACTTTCATCTCTTAAGCTGAGAGTTTTTTACGTCCTCTGGCTCTGCGAGCAGCTAAAACTTTGCGACCACCAACAGTTGCCATGCGAGCACGAAAACCATGTCTGCGAGCTCTTACCAATTTACTTGGTTGATATGTGCGTTTCATTTTGTTTCTCCGGTTAATTATTGTTATTTAAAGCCTTGGCAACACAAACGCCAAGGTTCTCGGACAAAATAGCTTATAAAAGTTTATTATTGTTATGTCAATAAAAAACTACAAAAGCATACCTTTGCGTAAAATATTTTCCGCTTCAATAGTATATTTTCCTCCCAAGTCATGGATAATCAAAGGTGGCGCTATTGTTAACGGAGCCTTAGAATCTTTTTTTCCTCGAATGATAACCCTTTTAGCTTTTTGTTTTTCTTTGCTATATAATGGAAATATACAAATTTCTCCTAGTCTGTTTCCAATGTGTTTTAATATATCAGCTAAAGCTTCAGAGCGATTTATCATATAAAAATATCCTTGAGGTTTGAGCATCTTTATGCAAATATTTATCCATTTATCCAAAGACAATTCACCAAAAGTATGAGCTGTAGCTTTTCCTTTGCGAGGAGATGTCGGCATATTTGCTTCAAAATAAGGAGGATTGGAGAAGACATGATTAAAAGAGCATGGTTCTAATTTGCAATTAAAAATATCTTCATTCAAATAGGCTAGATTATTAAAGTTATTTGCTTTAGCGCTTAAGTTTGCCAATTCCGCCAGCTCAGGCTGTAGCTCAATACCGATAATTTTTTCAACTATAGCGTTATATTTATCTGCAAGACATAAGCTTATTGCTCCTGTTCCGGAGCCGATATCTAAAATAGTATCACCTTTGCGAATATTATATGCCGCAGCGGACAATAACACCGCATCGCTGGATGCTCGATATCCGTTTATCGGTTGAAATATCTTAACTCTCTTGTTTAATAAATAATCTTCTGTATACTCTACCATAAATC
>JAZNVJ010000102.1:0-1590 GCA_045592765.1 Alphaproteobacteria bacterium
TACCGAAAAACTATAAACAAAAGCTTTTAAACCTGTTTTATTCATAAAAAACAAACCCCTCACAAACCTTGATAAATCAAAATGCGACTCTTGGCAAGAGTCGGCAAAAAATATACACAGGATGTTTTGTAAAAAAGCTAAACAAGTTATTTTTTTTGTTATGTAGGATTCTTCATTACTGGACTTTTAACAACTTAAATTATTAATTTACAATCGATTAACCTCTATGAATTTTTTGTTACAGCAAAATTTTTAGAGTGTAAACAGTATGTTAACTATTTTTTGTTACAAACGAATTTGCTAGAAATTATCGCGAAATTGAGTTATTCTAAAAGAGTATAAAGAGTTTTGCGCAAATATTTATGAAGGAGAAAAACTATGCGATTTATTAAAAACAACATTTGTACCCTTTGCCTTATGGCTGCATTTATGCTGTTGGCATTTCCGGTAGATGCATTTGCTCAACACACTGTTGAAACTATTGCTAGAGCTAAAGCAGTTGCAACATTTAAAGCTGTTAGAAGCATTATGTTTATCGTTGGTGGTTTTGGTCTGGTCGGTGTTGCCTTTGGTGCAATCATTGGTAAGATTAAATGGACTTGGTTTGCCGGTTTGGCCGTAGGTTTGGCCATCTTGGGCGCCGCTGGTTCGATTATTGACTACGCAACAGGTGATTTTGATGATAACTTAGAAGATACATTCAAAGAGAGTAGTACGGACTAGTATTTAGTATTTTGGGAGCTTGAGTTGCAAAAAACAATCCAAGCTCCCAAGCTCAATTGTTTTTAAATATCAGCCGAGTTTTATCGGCTTATATTTAAAAACAACAAAACAAAGGAACTGCTATGATTAAGAACAAAAATATATTGCTGTTTGCCTTGTTGGCTATCTTTTGTTGTTTTTTTGATATCTCAAAAGCATTTGCTGAAACTGACGCTGTAACTGGGTGTTCAATCAATTCCGGATTATTTTCTGGTCTGTTGATGACCGGGCAAGAAATATTTACCAATCTTCGAGAGCTTATTTTTGTGGTTGCCGGTTTTGGTATTATTGGTGTATCTGTCGGCGGTTTTTTTGGCAATCTAAACTGGAAATGGCTTGGAGCCATAATGATTGCTCTGGTTGTAATAGCCTCTACCGGAGGTATCATCCAGTTGATTACCGGGTGTGAAGATTTTGGTCAAGCAGCTATTACGGATACATTAAAATAAAAAAATCAAAAAAATGTAACATACATTGACCAATTTTTATGTTAATATAGATATCAGAGGCCCATAGACAAACAACAGGAGGGTGCCATGACAAACATTAATAGATTAAATTTAATACGTTTTTTGTCCGTATTGTTTATCGGTAGTGTTGTTTGTGCTTCAAACTTATGGGCGGAGGATATAGAGGGATCAGCTGTTATTGCTAATAGCGGAAAATCAGATGAAGACAGGGCCAACGACGGAAAAAGTAACCGAGCAGGTAACTTAGCCGATAATGTTGATGAAGCTCAACAAAACAAAGGAACCAAATCTGGAAAAGCTAGCAAAGAAGCCGAGCAAGCTCAAAAAGATGCAGACACAGCTCAAAAAGATGCAGACA
>JAZNVJ010000103.1:0-16558 GCA_045592765.1 Alphaproteobacteria bacterium
TGAGATTGCCCGATCAAGTCGGGCAATGACAGTTGGGTTGGATAGAGATTGCCACTTTGCTAAAGCTCCTCGCAATGACAGTAAAAAAGGTACTATCGCTCCGCTCAATATGACATAAAAATAGGCTTGGTTTTCCAAGCCTATTTCTAATCACTAATAACTAATACCTTATTTACCTATAACGGTTTTTCCACCCATATATGGTTGCAGTTTAACCGGAATATTGACTGTTCCATCGGCATTTTGATGATTTTCAATAAACGGAACTAAAGCGCGTGGAGTCGCGATTCCGGTGTTATTTAGAGTATGTGCAAATTTTACCTTTCCGTCAGCATTGTCCCGATAACGCAAATTAGTACGACGAGCTTGCCAATCAGTAATATTTGAACAAGAATGAGTTTCACGATAACAATTTTGACTCGGCACCCATGCTTCCAAATCATATTGACGATATTTGGGAGCTCCCATATCTCCGGTACAAATATCCAATACTTGATATGGTAATTCTAAATCTTGCAAAACTTCTTCAGATATTGCTAATAGTTTCTGATGCCATTTTTCACTTTCAGCCAAATCATTTTTGCAAATTACAAATTGTTCGGTTTTCATAAATTGATGAACTCTTACCAAGCCTCTGGTATCTTTTCCGGCAGCTCCGGCTTCACGACGAAAACAAGGAGAAAAACCGGCGTATAAAATCGGTAATTGATTTTCTTGCAAAAGCTCATCAGCGTGCAAAGAATTTAAGATAAGTTCGGCTGTTCCTGACAAATAAATATCATCTGCTGGCATATAATAAATTTCATCTCTGGAAAAAGGAAGATATCCTTGTCCGTATAAAGGTTTTTCTTTAGAAATTGATGGAACTGTAATAACCGTAAAACCATGTTCACGCAGCTTATCTAAAACTAGCATATGCATAGCAAGTTCTAATTGAGCTAAGTCATTTTTAATAGCATAAGTTCTTGATCCAGAAACTTTGGCGATTCGCTCCATTTCTGCCCAATCATTAAGTTCCATAAGTTCAATATGATCACGAGGCGTAAAATCAAACTTACGAGGTTCACCTACTTTACGAATAACCACATTGCCACTTTCATCTTCAGCTACAGGACAATCGTCACTTGGATAGTTTGGCATTTTTAGCATTTGTAATTCAAATTCTGCCTCAATCTTACTAAGTTCATCTTGCTGACGCTTAAATTCCTCACCTATTTCTCTACTTTTAGCAATAATTGCAGGTTTTTCTTCAGCCGATGCTGATTTAATGGAATTACTTAATTTATTTTTTTCTTCTGCAAGAGCTTGAGATGAAGTTTTAAATTTATTCATTTCCAAATATGTTGATATTAGAGTGTCGATATTTTCTGAAGGAAATCCTTTTTTCGCTAAAGTTTTTTTTACCCATTCAGTGTTTTCGATAATAAATTTAATATCCAACATTTTTGTATCCTCACAATAAATTAATTAGAATTACAACCTAGTCCTAAAAGCACATAAGTGCAATACAAAAAATACAATAATCATCTTAAAACCATAAGTTGACACAACTAAAAGGTGTATTTTTATGCAACAAATAAAAACAGGTTGAATATTTTATTAAATTATGCTAATATATAATGTAAAGGAGTAAATAAAGGCGATGGTCGGGCTTTGTGAAGGAAGTCATTACCAGCAATAACCGCCCGAGTTTTTTACCACGGACTTGCTCCGACCATCATAGTTTTGGCGGACCGTTCAAAGGAACGGTGTTGATAAAGCAATAGGCGGTATCAACACCGCCGCTGATAAAATCGGGACCTTCACATCCCCGAACCATTTCTGATTCTTTATTGATGCTATATCAAACTTTTTTATTTTTCAAGATATATTTACCAAAATTGTATTTTAATCTAATTTAAATAATAAAAAAATCTGACATTAAGAATACATCATTATTGTTAGGTTAAATCGTTATCTTTTTAGCAAAAAATTAAATCATTTCAGCTATATTTATTGACAGGAGATAGTAGATGGCTGATAACTTTGAATTTGATACTCGACATTTATGGCGCTATATAGGTATTGCAATAATAGTTATTTCAATTTTATTGCTTAATTTTTATTTTATCCACGATTATATATCATCAAACTCAAGTCAAATAAAAGACTATTCCTTACAGGATGAAGACATCAATCCGATAAGAGAGGCTGCCGTTGCGGGGCTTTTCTATCCAGCAGATGTTTATCAATTAGAGAAAACTATACAAGGGCATTTACAAATGGTTTCTCCTCGTTTGGGGCGTAGACCGCATATAATGATAGTTCCTCATGCAGGATACATGTATTCAGCAGAAGTTGCAGCAAAAGCATATCAACAATTACTACCATTTAACAACGAAATAAAAAACGTAATAATTTTAGGTCCAGCACATAGAGTGCCACTTAAAGGTATAGGGCTGTCAACAGCATCTAATTTTAGAACACCTTTTGGTAAAATAAAAACAAATCAAAAGATAACTGAAAGTTTATTACAATATCCGTTGTTCAACTATAATGATAAAGCTCATAGAAATGAACACGCCTTAGAGGTTCAATTGCCATTTTTACAAAAAACATTAAAAAACTTTACAATTGTTCCTATGGTTTATGGCGATGTTGATTATTCTGTTTTAGCTAAAACACTTTTACCATTAATTAATCAAAATGATACATTACTAATTATTTCTGCTGATTTATCGCATTATTTGGATGACAAAAATGCTCGCAAGGTGGATGCTCAAACGGCTCAAATGATTGCTTCAGGCATAGCAATTGATGAGCATCGGTCATGTGGTTCAATAGGGATTAATACCGCAATGTTTATAGCGAAACAATTGGGGTTAAGACCTCAACTTTTAGACATGGCTAATTCAGGAGATGTTTCCGGAGAAACAGATAAGGTGGTCGGTTATGCTTCTTGGGTTTTTGCCGGAGCTCCAGAACCGGAAGAAGAGCTATCACCTTTAGAACAAGAGGTGAAAAATATTAGCAATTTTGTTCGTCACAATCGCCAAAACATCATCAAAATAGTAAAAAAATCATTGGAGGCGGCAGCATTAGGGAAAGAATACAAACCGACACGTGAAGAGCATCCTAATGTTCTTTTCGATAAAGGAGCCGTTTTTGTAACTATAAAATTAGAAAATAAGTTACGTGGCTGTATAGGCTCTCTTCTGCCAACAAAAGCCATAGCTTTGGATATTGCATCTAATACTTATTTGGCGGCCAGAGAAGATAAAAGATTTGAGCCGTTGACTATTGATGAGTTGCCAGAAATAAGCTTTAGTGTCTCTATTCTTAGCGGTTATGAACGTGTTCGTTTTAACAGTGAGGAAGATTTATTAAGTAAAATTGTTCCGCAAAAAGATGGGTTAGTTTTACGAGATGGTGATAGGCAAGGGGTGTTTTTGCCCAGTGTGTGGGAACAGTTTCCGTCTTCTGTAGAGTTTTTAAATAATCTAAAGATTAAAGCAGGACTTAGTCCAAGTTATTGGTCCGATAATGTGAAGATATATCGCTTTAGAACAGTGGAGGTTAAAGATTAATGAAATACAATATAGCTATTTCAGAAGAAAAATTAGATGATATTTTTGCTAATTCTTTACGCAAGGTTGTTTTAATTGATAAAAATTTTAATGGGTATCAAGAATTAGCGGAAGGCGATAAAAAAGCTCTTGATTATTTAGTCAGAGCAGCCACGATAATGAATGAAGTATCGTTAGAACAAGACAACCCTTATAATCTTGATATAAAAAAAGAACTGGAAGCAGAGGCTATTCATAGTTCTCATGCCGCAAAAGCCCTGCGTTTATTTAATTCATTTAATGGTGCTGCCGGCCATAATGGCATAGATCAAGATCCGATAGAAATTATTTCCGGAGTTCATTTATTAAAAGGTAAAAATTTTTACCCTCAAGATTTGAGCGTAGAAGAATTTCACACCATCTTGATGGATATGTTAAAATCAGGACGCAAACAAGAAGTGCAGAAAATATTATCAGCCCGAACTATGGTGCGTAAGGATGGTAAAGGAGGATTAAAAGCTATTGATTACACTGAATATTTTGCTCCTCAATTTTCCAGAATAGCTAATGAGTTAGAATTGGCAGCGCATTATTCTACTAATGAATTGTTTAATGAATATTTGAGTTGGCAAGCGCAAGCTTTATTGCAAAATAACGATGATATGGATATGCTTGCAGACAAGCATTGGGCTCAAATGCAAGATACGCCATTAGAGTTTACAATTAGTCGCGAGAACTATGAAGATGAAATTACCGGTACGGTTTTAGAAAATGCAGAATTAAAATCTTTGTTGGACGAAGCTGGCATTGAACCGATAGCTAAAGATATGCTTGGTGCCAGAGTAGGTATTGTGAATAAACAAGGTACAAAATTATTGTTGGCGTTCAAAGAACAGATGAAACAGCTTGCCCACCTTATGCCATATTCGGACAAATATCAACAATCTGTAACAAGCGGAGCGGAATTAAAACAAACAATGGTTGATGTTGACTTGGTTGCGTTATGTGGCGATTTTGCGCAGTGCAGGGGAGGTATAACAACCGCCGAAAATTTGCCCAATGATGATAAATTGTCTATCAAAACCGGCGGCGGACGTCGCAATGTTTATCACCGTCAAGTTCGTATGAGTTTTGATGCTGAGCGAGATAAAAAATTATTGAATGCGCTTATATCACCGGAATTGCATCAGTATTATAGTCATGAGGCTGAGCATATTTACGTTATTGGACATGAGAACGGGCATTCATTAGGACCTAATAGTTATTATAAAGATGCTTTAGGTAATTATCGTCATATTATTGAAGAAAATAAAGCAGATGTTGTATCGATAGCAATGATGCCTGAATATGTAAAAACCGGAATAATAGATGAATTAATGCTGAAGAAAATTTATACTACGTGGGTTGTTAGAATTTTAGTGAAATCTAAACCTATTGAATCTCATCGTGTTGCAGACTTAATTCATTTTAATTACTTAATGGAAAAGAAAGCCATTTATTTAAATTCAGATAATAAGATAGAAATAGATTTCAATCAAATGCCTTTAGCACTAAAATCTTTGTTAAAAGAAACTATAGAAGTTCAATTGTCTCGTTCTGCGGAAATAGCTAAAGAATGGATTGATAAATATACCAAATGGGAAGATGTTCAGATTTACATTGC
Source organism: Alphaproteobacteria bacterium (assembly GCA_045592765.1). Lineage (GTDB taxonomy): Bacteria > Pseudomonadota > Alphaproteobacteria > RF32 > CAG-239 > CAZU01. The sequence goes on from JAZNVJ010000103.1 coordinate 5,209, forward strand.
TGAAGTTATTCAAAGCTTAGGGGTGAAAAATTATATTGAAATTGAAAGTAGTTTTTAATGTACTACAGTTTGTTTGAGATATTTTCTATTGGTGTTGGTCCGTCAAGTTCTCATACTGTTGGGCCGATGCGAGCTGCCAAACGCTATTTGGATAATCTGCGTCAACAAGGGTTTATAGATGCAGTTTCCAATCTTAAAGTAACATTGTATGGTTCTTTAGCCTTAACCGGTATAGGTCACGGAACAATAAAAGCTATTGTTTATGGGTTAATGGGGTTAGAAGCTGATGCTATTGACCCTGAAAAACCATATGTTTCTGCTGTTGAAAGAGATGCGATTTTGCACTTAGGACAAGAACGGGCGCTGAATTTTGATTTGAATAAAGATATAATTTTAGCCAAAGAAATTTTTTTGCCGGAACATTCTAATGGAATGAAATTTTGTGCTTATGATAATAAAGGCAAAATATTATTAGAAGAAATATATTTTTCCGTAGGTGGTGGTAGCGTTGTTCGTAAAGATGAAATATCCAAACGTATTTCCCGAGATCCGTATAATGTTCCTCATCAATTTGATACTTGTAGAGAGCTTATAGATAAAGCAAATAAATATAGTTTAACTATTTCTGAGCTTGTATTGCAAAATGAAATTAGTTTACGCCAAGAAAAAGAAGTAAAAGATTATTTGTTAAAAATTTATAGAGTTATGCAGAATTCTATAGAAAGAGGAATTAATACTGAGGGAATTTTGCCTGGTGGACTAGGAATAAAAAGAAGAGCTTCAGAAATATATCAATCACTAAATGAGCGGTTTATCCGAAATGATATGGATGTTTTGATGATTGTTGATTGGATTAATTTATGGGGTTTTGCCGTTGCTGAAGAGAATGCCTCAGGCGGACAAATTGTTACGGCTCCAACTATGGGTTCAGCTGGAATTATTCCGTCTGTTCTACGATATTATGAGCGATTTGCTCCTCATACATCAGGATTCGACACCAAAGAAGGTGTTATTCGTTTTCTAACCACTGCTTCGGCTATTTGTAGTCTGTATCGAACGAACGCTTCAATATCAGGGGCAGAAGTTGGTTGTCAAGGAGAAATCGGTGTAGCATGTTCAATGGCCGCAGCAGGACTTGTTGCTGCAATGGGAGGAACAAATATGCAAATAGAAAATGCTGCAGAAATAGCTATGGAGCATAATCTTGGGCTAACCTGTGATCCTGTCGGAGGATTAGTTCAGATACCCTGTATTGAACGCAATGCTATGGGCGCGGTAAAAGCTGTTAACGCAGCCAGATTAGCAATGCGTAGCAATGGTGAACATGCGGTTAGTCTTGATAGTGTCATAAAAACAATGTACGCTACAGGAGTTGATATGAACAGTCGTTATAAGGAAACATCTTTAGGCGGGTTAGCGGTTAATATATCAAATTGTTAGAAAAGATATTATTCTTCTTGCTAAAAAAAATACAGTGAATAGTATAAAATAAAGTGACAACATAATAAACGAGGAAAATATGTTTTCAAAACTTTTTAAAGGTGAATTTTCGTTAGGTGAAACTTTTTGGAAGTTTGGTGTTTTGGGCTTAGCTGTCTTAAATATTTTAATATTATTTTTTGGACGAATGTTAAGCGGATACTTACAAGGGCGAACAATAAACGAATTCTTCTTTCATCATTTTCATATGATAAATTCGCCTAAGCTCAGTATTTTATGGACCTTATGCTATGTTTCCGGTTTATTGATGTTGGTTGTTTATTCTTGTAATATGATACTTGCGGTATGGCGAAGTGCAGCAAATTATGAAAAGAGTGCAATTTTAGGCTTTTTTGCTAAAATTGCGATGGTGTTGATTGTCGGATATAATTGGTACAAAGTTATTTTTCCTATAGTTTAGGTGTAAACAATGAAATATATTTGTTTTTTTCTGGTGTTGTTTTTGCTTGCAGCATGTAAAGTCGGTAATTTCCCGCAAGAACGCATATCATTATATGAGGCAAATAAAATTGATTGTCATAAAGAGCCTCAAAAATGTATTAATGGATATCCTTGGTAATAACGATTATTTTTTGTTTCGTTTATTAGCTTTTTCCGCATAAGGGTTGCCTGTCTTACGAACAGTTATCCTGATGGGGATTCCTTTCATATCAAAATTTTCACGCAATTGCTTGGTCAAATATCCGAGATAAGCATCAGGTAACCCCTCAGGATTGCTTGAAAATATATAAAAAGCAGGTGGTCTGGTTTTAGCTTGAGTAATATATCGCAGTTTTATTCTACGTTTGTTTTTGCCAAGCGGAGGTGGATATTTATCAATCATATCTGCAAACCACTGATTCAAAGGCGCAGTAGGAATTCGGATATTCCATCTATCATAAACTTTAAATACCGCTTTCATTAATTTATCTAAATTTTCTTTTTTTAGTGCAGAAATTGTTACTGTCGGTACGCCATCTACTTGAGCTAATGATGTTTGTAGTCTGTCATTTAATCTTTTCAATGTTTCTTGTCGATTAGCAACATCCCATTTGTTTATCGCAATAACAAGAGCTCTTCCTTCGTCCAAAACTTGTCTGGCAATAGTTAAGTCTTGCTTATCCAATACAGCATCGGCATCCAATACCAACACAACTACTTGGGCTAAAAATGCAGCTTGTTTGGTGTTTGCTGCAGACATTTTTTCTAATGAATCAGAAACTCTGGAATGTCTTCTCAAGCCGGCTGTATCAACCAAGGTTATTTTTTTCCCTTGATAAGTCCATTCTGTTGCTATTGCATCTCTGGTAACACCAGCTTCCGGTCCGGTTAACATTCGTTCATCTTGCAACAAGGCATTAACTAAAGTTGATTTTCCTACATTGGGCCGCCCGACAATAGCTAACTTAATATCGTGCTTATTGTTCGATTTTTCATTATCTTCATCAACAAAATCTTCGTTTAAGTTATTTTTTATGTTAGACAGAGCATCATGTAAATCTAGTAGTCCAAGTCCATGTTCGGCTGAAAAAGGTATTGGTTCTCCAAGTCCTAATTTATGGGCTTCATAAATACTATCTTCTTGAAGTTTTCCTTCGCATTTATTGGCTAATAGTATCACCGGTTTATTGTTTTGGCGTATTAATTTTGCCAAATGTTCATCATATGGTTGTATGCCATCTCTGGCATCGAACATAAATAAAGTAACATCAGCATTATTTACGGCTCTTTGTGTTTGTTCCCACATCCTTTTTTCTAAAGAATCTGTTTTAGAATATTCGTATCCAGCCGTATCAATAATTTTTAATTCTAAATCATTTAGTTTTGCTTTAGCTTCTCTCCGGTCTCTTGTAACACCTGGTTTATCATGAACAATAGCCAACTTTTTGCCTGCTAAGCGATTAAATAAAGTGGATTTTCCAACATTAGGACGTCCTATAATTGCAACTGTTAATATCATTTTAGTTCCTATTTATATGCAATCATTTCAGCATCGTTAGTTAAAAATACTATAGTTTCATTTGCTATCACTGGAGAAAGATTGATTCCTTCATCAACAGAAACATAGTTTAGAATTTCGCCAGTATATGGAGATATTGCAAAAATGTATCCACTAGACGATGTTACCAAAAGTCTGTTATTAGCTAATATTGGACCATTTGCAAAAGCTCCATTTATTTCATCATTATTGATTTCTTTAGGAATTATAGTGTTCCAAATAATTTTTCCATTTTGTTTGTTTATCGCCAAAAGTTCAAAATTATTAGTTAGTACGTATAAGTAATCACCAACAACCCAAGGTTGATTGGTGCTTCCTAATTCTTTTTCCCAAACTCTGATTCCTGTCCGTAAATCTATTGCTACTAGCACACTATTATAGCCGACGGCAAATACTTTGTTGCCATCAATAACAGGATTAGCTTTAATGGTATTTATTGATGATAAAGAATTTGTTTTGCGATGAGACACCAACATATCGCTCCATAGAGGGGTTCCGGTACTAGCCTTAAAAGCATGTAATTCACCATTTGAGAATGCGGCAACAATCACATCCATTTTGGCATCATAAGCCGGAGTTGCACCTCCGACTAAAGTTGTTGTTTCATAATCGGTTTTGTTTTTCCATATTTCTTCACCATTTTCCGCATCCAACACATATAAAGTATTATCAAAGCTTTGTACTATCAATCTTCCAGAACCTATTGTTGGGGCGATCCTTATTGGCATATTAAGATTTTTGCGCCATAATATTTTTCCATCCATCATATCAAGACAGAATACTTCTCCAAAACCGGTTGTTGCATATATTTTTTTATTAAACTCGGCTATTCCGGCGCCTTTTAGTGATACAGATTTTTCTTCTTTGTTCTGGGGTTTTAATCTTCTTTTCCAAATTTGTTTTCCATTGTCCAATCTACGGGCTGTAACAATACCGTCCGCATCAATAGCAAAAACAACATCATATGCAATAATAGGAGAAGTGATTAATTGGTCACGTTTAGATGCTCCTTTGCCAATATCCATACTCCAAAGCTTTTTTAATTTTTCAGCAGCTTTTATATGCCCCATTAAATGTAAAGAATTACCTCCATTTTGTGTCCATTTTATATTTTTATGTGGAGCTGGAAGTTTTATCTTAGTTTGCCCTAAAGCATAATCGGGCGTTAGAGTTACATCTGATCCAACTATTGTTATTCGTTCTCCTTCAATATTTAGAGCTTCTTTTTCCCATAATCCACACCCTGAAAGCAATGATATTGAAATGAACACAAATAACTTTTGCCCAATGTATGCACGCATATGACTCCTCCGTTATTTCTTATTTTTTATCATTGATTGTCGTAAGCATATCTTGAGCTCGGGATTTGATTCTGTCAGAACTATTTTCTGATGCCAGAATATGTTCATATTCTCTCTTAGCTTCTTCCAAATTTCCCTCTCTAATAGCTAACATAGCTAGTAGTTCATGTGCCACAACATAGTTATGTCCTTCATTGTTAACAATAGGATACAATAAATTTTTTATTTCTTCAGCAGATACGCCACTATCAATTTTATACGCAGCTAATTTAATGCTTGCAATTTCTTGCATTTGCTTATTGTTAGCGTTATTTGTCGCTAAATTGTTTAATATCTCAATGGCATCGGTATTTTTGTTTTGTGCCATATAAATATTAGCCATTTGTAACTTGGCAATATCAGCATATAAGCTAGAACTTTTAGCAATAGTTCGTAATAAACTAAGGCTCTCATCCAATCGACCTTGATCCTGTAACGATATTGCAAATGCAAAAGCGTTTGATATTTCTTGATTGCGCTTATTTATCCAAGATCGAAAAGTTTCAAAACTTACAGCAACGCTCAACGATAAAGCTACAAAAATTATTATAAATAATCCATATTTATCCCACAATAACTTTAATTGGTCATTTTTTACTTCTTCTGTTACTTCATTTAGCAAAGCATCATTAACTAACAAGTTTTTTTCTTTTTTTTTCATTGTGTTTTCTCCACGCAATATCATATATACCTATAAAATAACCATTTTAGCTAAAAAAGCAAATTATTTTATAACTTCATGAATTAGAAACTTCTTGATCCATAGCAAGTCGTTTATAGGCAGTTTTGCCCCAAAAGAAATAGTGTTGTTATCAGAAATTATGGACACAAAGAATCTTCCGGTTGCTGGATTTTCGGTTACTTCAATAGCTTCAATTTTTTCTTTTAATATTTCGTTATGTTTGGTTGAAAAAAGCATATACTTATGAGTATGTACAATTTTATGTTTTTTTAGAACTAATTTTTCTTTTCTAAACAATAGCATTATTGAAATGAAAATTATGATAATTCCGATTCCCACAACGACATAAGCGCCAATAGCAATATTTGGCATTAGCGTTTCAATATTAAACATAATTCTCATCACGGCCAAGCTAAGTATAGCAACAAATGTCCAGGCAATAATATTATACGCATCCCAAATAAGTTTTCGCTTTATAACAATTTTATCTTTACGTCGTACATATTGTATAGTGCTAGGTAAAATTTCATATGAATCATAAATATCAACAATCAATTTTTCGTTAGCTTGTTCTTTGATGGATTTATCAAGATTATTAAGATCTATGGACATTAATCCTTCGTTGGTGTTTATAAGTGCGGGTAAATTAAAGAAACGAGCACATTCCTTCCATTTTTTTCGTACATTTGCTGGAGATGTTGATATGTATAACGGCACTATTTTATTGGGATCTTTGTGATATAATTCAATAATATATTTATTACGATTGATTATCCCAAATTGATAAAATGCGATTCTAAAGCGTACACCTAAATAATTTTTAATATTTTCATTGGTAATTCGTTTTTTTCCAAATACGGGCCTATATCCGATAAACATTTTTTTGCCATCAAAAATATATTTACGATAACGCAAATAAGAGAATAGTCCAGTAACAATCATGCCTATTCCAATGATCATAAAGACAATATCGAAAAATATCGGACCAATCATTGGCGTTGCAATAATTCCATCTTCTATAGGGGCAACATTCTCTACATTAGGGTTGGTATATCGAAAACCATTAAGCATTTCATAAATGCCAAGTGAAAACAGCAATCCACCGAATATCATTCCTGGTAATAAAAAACACCAACTAGTTCTATCAGATGTTTTACATGGGTGGCGATTAAGATTTAGTTCCAGTTTGTGGCTAAAATAGTTTCCAGTACAGTTATTCATAAAAACAATCCTTATCAAAAACATACATTATCTTGATAAACATTATCATATCCTAAAACATTTAAATAATCATCAATTTTTTAATTTATTTTAATAATATTGCTTTATTTTAAGCGTATCAGTAATGAATAGAGGTATGAATATGGCTAATATAGAAATTTTTGCACAAAATTATCAATTTGTTTTTTCGCTTATTGCTTTAGGTGTTTTATTTTTAGCAACAATTTATTCAACAGCTGGACAAGATAAGTTATTTGCACCGCTATGGTTTTTATTTATAGGTATCATATTAGATTTTGGAGCTAATGGTATAGCATCTTCGGCCTTAAATGCATATGCACGAGGGCAAGATATTCATTTCTATGTTTTTGCAGAATTATTGTTTTCTTTAGTAGCTATGTTGTTTATGGTTTTAGCAGCCATTAGATTTATGATTAGTGGCGCTGCGGTATTATGGATTAGTGCTGGGCTTGGCGGATTAGGTTTAGCAGCGGTAATATTGTTTGTATTTTGGATTCCTGATGGGGAAATGATTAACAATATGCGCGTAATGTTTCCGTTAGTTGGAACTGTTGCTCTTTCATTAGGGTTTTGGGCTCAGTTTAATAAACCATACAAAAGTGGAGCTTGTTTAGCTGCACTTTTGATGTCTGCTGTCGCTATTTTAATGATTTGTAGATTTTTCCATTTTGGAGCAGAAACCGTATGGTATCAAGCAATAGCAGTTTATTTGTTGTTAAGTATATCACTAACGATGATGCATGTCGATTCTCTAAATCTAAAATTAGATCAAAAACAATTAGAGTTAGACAAGTTTAATCATAAAATTGAAGAGATTATTCGTTTATCTCCATTTCCTATAATTATCTCAAAACTTGGTGATGATAAGATAATTTTAGCCAACAATAATGCTTGTAAATTATTTGGAATTAACCCTAAGGAGTTAGGGCGTTATCGTTTAAAAGATTTTTTTGCAGATCCAGAAAATAGACATTTATTAAATGAACGTTTGGAAAATGAGCATGAAGTCCAAGATTTTGAAGTATTGGTGAAAACCCCTGTTTCAGATAGTCCATTTTGGCTTCTAGCTTCTGCCAATATAATAGATTATAATTATGAATTGGCTCTTTACTCAGCTTTTCAAGATATTACATCTCGTAAAAACAGAGAAGTTTTACTCAAAAACCAAGCATTACGTGATCCATTAACTTCAATTTATAATCGTCGTTATTTTGAAGAAGAGGTAAACAAAAAAATACTTGAAGCCAAACAACATCATCAAGAATATTGTGTACTTATGCTAGATGCAGATCATTTTAAGAATATAAATGATAGCTATGGACATAAAGTGGGAGACAAAGTATTGATAGAACTTGCCGCAACAACAGAAAAAGCTCTTCGAGATAATGATATTGTTGCTCGTTATGGTGGAGAAGAATTTGTTGTTTTCTTGCCTGAAATAGATGCCAAGCAAGGTAAGCTAGTTGCTGATAGGTTACGCCAAAGTATTGCGGGAATAACGGTTTATTCTGATGAAGGTGTGGCTGTTAATTTTACAGTTTCAATAGGTGTTTCTTCCTCAGATATTTCAGACAATGTTGACACTTTAATTAAGACTGCCGATGAAGCTTTATATCGAGCAAAGCAAAATGGAAGAAATCGGGTGGAAGTTTTTACCTCAGAAGATTTAAAAGAATTTTCTAGTCAAGGTGGTTTATCTCATTTATCAGATGAAACCCATCACCCTGTTTTTGATAAATATAATAATTCTGAAATATCTTTGTTAGATGGTGAAGAGGCAATTTTTCCTGAGGCAGAATTAGATATTCCAGATGCTCAAGAGTTTGATGCAAACAATAATTCGGGGTATTCAGAATAAGATGCAAAATTGTGAATGTAAAATCTTTAAAGTTTGTGGAGGCTGTCCTGAGCGAGGAAAAGAGCTGACAGAATATCAAAAACAAAAATTTGCCAAAATAAATAAAATTTTAAGTGTATTACCATGTTCTTTGCCGTGGAGTAATCCTATCTTTATTCCCGATGGCACCAGACGTCGGGCAACAATGACTTTTATATATCACAAAGGCTACATTAGTTTAGGTTTTAATCAAAAATCTAGCAACCAAATAGTTGATGTGGATACATGTCCGCTGTTAACACCGATGTTAAATAAAGTTATTCCGTCATTGCGTGAGTTATTAAAACAATTGTGTGCGGTTTCTTATAAAGTAAGAAAAGGTAAAAAAGAAGTTTTGCAGCATATTCAGTCAGGAGATATATGGCTATGTGAAACAACAACGGGTGTTGATGTGGTATTAGAATATAATGCTCCTTTAACTTTAGAACATAGAATGATTATTTTTGAATTCATAAACTCTATTCATGAGATTATCAGAATATCTCATCGTTGTCAAAGCATGAATTCTTCAGAGCCAATAATAGAAAAATCAAAACCATACATTAAAATTGGTAATAAAATGGTTTATATTCCGGCAGGTACTTTTTTGCAACCATCACAACAAGGACAAGATGTTTTAATTTCGCTTGTAAACAAATATTTAGGCAATACCAATGGTAAAATTTTTGATTTGTTTTGTGGGGTTGGTACTTTTTCTTACATGTTAGCATCTGATAGTAGTAATCATGTGGTAGCGGTTGATTCGTCTTTGGATTTGTTGCAAGGGTTTCAAGAAAGTATCAATATTAACAAGATACCTAATATAGAAGTATTAACTCGTAATTTATTTAAATATCCAATGGATGTTAATGAATTAAAGGGGGCAAAAGCCATAATATTCGACCCACCTAGATCTGGGGCCAGCGCACAAGTGCAAGTATTATCATCCATACCCATAGAAGATCGCCCACAAAAAATAATTGCTGTTTCTTGTCATCCTGCAACATTTGTCAATGATGCTAAAGTTTTATTATCTGGCGGATACAAGTTAAAAGAAATAACATTTGTTGATCAATTTATTTATTCTAATCATAGTGAATTGGTGGCTTTATTTACAACTTAATCAAATATTTTAAGGTACTGAAAATGAGAAAATATATATTAATGTTTACCATTTTGTTTTTAAGCGGATGCGCTTGGTGGCAAGATACTACCGTAGACTTTTGTCCTAATATAGTGATTCCCTACAATCATTCGTATTTTGTTCAGCACGCAAATTATAGAGATAATTTCCAAATAGAGCTTATTGGTTACAAGCGTTATTGTACTAATGCACATACAATTGATCGTCGTTATGTTATAGTTAAACCGCTTTTTCGTGTAACCAGATTATTAGATAGCGATGAAACGAGAGTAGATTTTGCTTTTTATACTCAAACATTACAAGGTCCTCCAGAGTATATTGGTAAACGTAATTATTTTGCTTATGCTGATATTCCGCTTGGTGTAAAAGAAGTTGTTGTCGACGGGCAGCCAGCAAAAGTCAGAATCCCGTGTTGTAGTTCTGATTTTGCCATCAATGTTGGCTTATCGGCATCGATTGCTGAATTAGATTATAATCAATCTAATGACAAAGGTCGCTACATAAAACCAAAACCTAAAGAGATTAATGCTTGTACTTTAGGAAAAAAAGTTGAAAATAAAAAAGAGAAGAAAATAAACTCAGGATGCGGATGCGGTCTATAAACGGAACAAAAATAAGGAGATATAAATGACTGGAAATACTTCTACCCTCAAATCAATGGCAAATGCTATAAGATTTTTATCTGCTGATGCTATAGACAAAGCAAATTCAGGACATCCGGGGATGCCACTAGGAATGGCGGATGTTGCCACGGTTTTATTTAGTAAATTTATCAAAATTGACCCCAGCCATCCTCGTTGGTTTGATAGAGATAGATTCATTCTTTCTGCTGGTCATGGATCAATGTTGCTATATTCTCTTTTATATTTATTAGGGTACAAAGATATATCAATCGAGGACATTAAAAATTTTCGTCAATTAGGCTCTAAAACTGCCGGACACCCTGAATATGGCCATTTAGACGGAATAGATATGACCACCGGTCCATTGGGGCAAGGAATTAGCTCTGCCGTCGGTATGGCGTTGGCTGAACGCATCTTAGCTTCAAAATATGGAGAAGACGTTTGTAACCATTATACTTATGTTATTGCCGGAGATGGTTGTCTGATGGAGGGTATCTCTGAAGAGGCTATTTCTGTTGCCGGACATTTAAGGCTAAGCAAGCTTATTGTTATGTGGGATGATAATAACATAACCATTGATGGTAATGTAACAGCTTCAAATTCAACCAATCAAATTAAACGCTTTGAGGCTTGTGGTTGGAATACAATGAGTATTGACGGACATGATTATATTGCAATAGAAAAAGCAATAAAAAAAGCTCAAAATTCAGATAAGCCGACATTAATCGCTTGTAAGACTCAAATAGGCTTCGGAGCTCCAACTAAATGCGGAACATCTAAATGTCATGGTTCACCATTAGGAGAAGAAGAAAATTCGGCGATGCGCAAGGCTTTAGAATGGGATTATGCCCCATTTGAGATACCTGATAATATTTTAAAATATTGGCGTGACGCAGGATGTCGTTCGATTGCTGCTCATCAAGATTGGCAATCCAGAGCCAAATTAAAAGGTAAAGAGTTTCACG
>JAZNVJ010000104.1:0-5731 GCA_045592765.1 Alphaproteobacteria bacterium
TGGATTACACTGCCATTTTTTACAACAGGTTACTGCACCATAATCCCATTCTTTACAGATATAATCTTGCCCTAAGTCTGCTCTGGCTTTGTATGCAGGATCATGATTAGCACAAATTACAGTAATCGGATCCGAATCAGGTATCATGTCTTCTTTGCTTATATCATTATTTGAAGTCGGATCGTTTTTGCGCTTACCATAAATCTCTTTTTTCTGATAATCATTAATATAGCTAATTTTAGCCATAGCAATCTCAGAAGCAAATAGCAAAACAGGTAGCACAAAACAAATTATTTTTTGTTTTTGCATTTTACACATCCTTAATAATTCCACGTCATTTTTAGAATAACAAAGAGATAAAACCCTGTCAAATAAAAAGGCATTTTTAGTTTGTTGCTTTTATAGTAACTACCAATTATTTGCCAACAAAAAGCAAAGCTTCGCTTGCAATTAAATAATTAAACATTTACATTAGGTGATGTGTTAATTTATGGGGAGTTATTTGATGAGAAAATCTTTTATTTGTTCTATTGTTGCCGTTGCATTACTTAGTGCTTGTGCTACAGATCCGTATACCGGAGAAAGCAAAGTTTCAAAAACCGTTTGGGGAACAGGAATCGGCGCATTGGCCGGAGCAGGAATCGGTGCACTTATTGATGGTGAAAAAGGTGCATTAATCGGTGCCGGAGTTGGTGCTGCTGCAGGTGCCGGAACTGGTGCATATATGGATATTCAGGCTCGCAAACTTAGAGCAGAATTGGTAGGAACAGGTGTTCAGGTAAAACAGGTTGATGGTAAAGTTTATTTGATTATGCCGGGAAATATTACTTTTGATACTAACAAGGACGTTATAAAAACATCATTTATGCCGGTATTGAACTCAATTTCTAAAGTAATAGCCGAATATAATAAAACAATGGTTCAGGTTAGCGGATACACAGATAGTACCGGAACAGATGCTATCAACATTCCGTTATCTCAAAAACGAGCTAATGCCGTTGCTAACTATCTTAACCTTCATGGAGTAGCTGCAAACCGTATCATAAGTAACGGATATGGAGCTGCTAATCCGATTGCTTCTAACAGTACTGCTGAGGGACGTGAACAAAATCGTCGGGTAGAAATCACATTAATTAATCAATAAATTTTTGTTTTAGGGGTTAGATGCCTAAATTTATTCTGACCCCTGCTTCCCTTAATATCTGTAACATATCGGCCAAATAACGTTTTTCATTATGATGTAATCGACCATCGGCCATACAAATTTTTAAAATCTCCATGCACATATCTTCTAATTGATATGGATTTTGATAGTTAAGCTTATTAATAGCTCCATAAAAATCTTCATGAGTTGGTTTTAGCCCACCTAAATAGCTGTCCAAATAATTATGGCTCAAATTCTGAGCCGGTGGAAGCTTGCGAATAATATAATCTAAAATTATTTTTTCTTTTAATAAAGAATAGTGTCCACAACAATTAGCAAAAAAGCTCATGATAACCAATTCAGAATAAATTGGTTCAAATATTTTATTATCTGGAATAATTTTTATTTCTTTAGGTTGTATTGTCGAATCTTCTTTAGTTTCATCTGATGCATTAAAATCAACCCAAAACTCATCCATTTTTCGATAAGATTTTTCAGTGCTTAAGTCTATAATATCATGAATAAATACCGCATCAAAAATATATGATTTACGCATCCGATAAAAATATAAGTCTAAAAAGATATTACCATCCTTCTTCCACACATTTTTAACCGCCGCATTTTCTTCATAAATGCGGTTGTTTTGAATCAGGTGAACCTGCATATTATAAAATTTGACACTCTTAAAAGTCATATTCTCTCCTAAAAAAAGAATATGATAAAATTATAAAAGAGTAAAGAGAGTTTGAGAATATTTATAATAATGCTTGTAAATATATTCCTTGTATACTAAAAAATAAAAGCCTTGTTTTCACAAGGCTTTTGTTTCGTCTACTCAGCATTATATGTCGAGAAAAAGAGTTTTTTACTTTCTTCATACGTTTCGATGCTCACCTTCATATTATGAACGTCGTTTTCAGAGAACTCTTTGCAGAGCGGAATAACCTTTCTTTCGGATATCACACAAAAGAGTTGTGCGTGATATCCGACAAACTCATGAAGCAAATCAGCTTCTTCAATTTTTCGGTTAAGAGGAAGAAAGAGTGTTTCACCATTAACAAAGGCTTTCATAATCTCAACAACCATAAGTGATGGAGCAAAATATGCACCATTATTCAACTTCTGGGTTGCAGCACCTTTGTTGACATTGGTGATTTCCAATCCTCGGTTACGTGTGCGAGTAAGAGCCTTTTCCACGATTTCCGACAAATTGTCCGGCAACCCCTCAAAATCGGAGAAAAATAAGCTGTATTCATAAGGAAACATCGTTCCGCAATGATGCCCGATTATCCAAGCATCAATATCCGAATAGCTACCTTTCCAACCTTCTTTTGTAAGATGCTCATACAGCTCTCTTTTGAAACGAGCGCTATCGAGATAGCATCCCAAACCGTACACTTCATGTGTCGGGAGCTCAAGTCTTGCCATCTCTGTCATCATGTCAACAGGATTGCTGACAATGAATACAATTGCATTAGGAGCATATTTTCTGGTATCAGCACAGAATTTCTTCAGGATTGAAATATTCTTCTTTGCCTGAACCATTCTGTCATCAATGCCTTTTTTTGCTCCTTCGGCATATTCTTCCTCTGTCGGAGAATCTCCGGCACAGAGAAAGACAATATCGCTGTTTCGCATATCTTCAGCTTCTCCGGTGGCACGAAATTTCCAGCCGGAATTATGGTCGACTAAAGATGCTGCATCACACAAGTCTAAGTATGCTCCTTCAACTCTTTTGTGATTGCGAGGAGAATACATAATAACTTCTGCAACTCCTGTGGCCTTAGTAAACAAAATGTTACTCATGGCCGTAATGCCTATTTGACCGGCTCCGTAAATACAAATTTTCATAATAAAATACTTTAAATGTTAAACAATTTTTTATTTCAGAATCATAATAGTATTACATAAATATAAGCGGTAAAACTAACACCATGGCCAAAGCACCAAACGTAAGCTGATTTTTCCAACTTTGCTCACCATATTTGATTGCGGATATAATCATTACAATAGGTGCAGCCATACGCATAAACACAGCAACAAAAGAAACAGGTAGAATATTGATTGAGGCATATATGATTAAAAATTCAGATACGGTATATACAATTCCGGCAATAGCAACACTCTTGTTCAAAAATATATTGCGATAGTCTTGTTTGGATATTCCATGTATCAGACAAACAGCAAACATTGCAATTGATGAAAACAAAAGATGCGAGTACCAACCGATTTGCGGAATAGCAAGATGGTCAATAACACTAAACAATGCTCCGATTACAATTATAATACCAAAATTTATTTTGCCACTTGATGATAAAAACTTGGCATCGCCTTTCAAAACAAATAACAATCCCAAAATACCAAGTCCGCAAATACACAGCAACTGAAATAAAGCAAGTCCTTCTTTGAAAAAGATATTATTCACCAAGGATCCTAAAGCCATAGAAATAAAACCAAAAAATACTGATGATGATGTACTGGTCTTATTGATTTTTTGTTGCAGTTTTATCATAACCCATAATAAAACACCTTTTAAAACTGCAAGTAGCAAATATGGAGAGGTAGATATTTGGAGTGCATGATCATAATATAAATGCCCAAATACAGGAAAACTTAATATCAGTCCAACAATTAGCCAACTGCTTGTAAAAGCGGCCGACAACTCTGCCGGAAAATATTTGGCTGCCGGCTTATACAAAAATGGTCTGACAATCATTGATATTAAAATCAAAGAGCCTACTAATATTTGGAATAAACTCAACTTATTTCTCCATAATCAATATAAAACCTGATAAAAAAATAAAAGCTATTCACTTTATGACTTTATCTTGTTATTCCATTGTAGTATTTTTGCTTAGCCAATCTTTTAATTCTTCAAGACTTCTGACTTCGGGTATCCATTTCAAATCCTCCGGTAAATCTGTAGTAAATTCACAACGATAGCGAATCGGATTTGCACCGGCATTAATTGTAGCATATTGATTGTATATTCTATCGTCAACCAAAATTGTTTCTTCTGCCTTTAAACCATATTCCTCAAAACAAGCTTTGAGCATGTCTTCTTTGGCTGTATCATGCATGAATTTTCCGTGCTGAACACATTTGATAGTCAAAAAGTCGGTTACAGGTGCCAATAATTCTTTTAAGAATTTTGTTTTGGTTTCAACGTCAAAAGTAGCAGACATTGTAAATTGACGATATCCTTTTTGATGAAATTCCCTTAATGTCTCAATAACATTCGGATACAAAGGTCTATTAGTGAAAAACTCCGGCGAATGACAAAAATCATAATCCATCTCTGTTCCCATTGTTGGGTGTGTTTTGAGTTCTAATGCACCATATTTGGGAACAATCGGTAAAACTTCAGGAAGCTGTTCCCAAGTAATATTCCCATATATCGGGGCATATTTCGGGTGTTTGGTCAAAAAATTATAGTATGCGTAATTCAAATTAGCCAAAACGCCATCTACATCCCAAAATATATTCTTAATGTTCATTACTTAACTTCCTTCCTATCTGTAATTTTTATACAAAAGAAAGAGAGTTCTCTTTGATGATAACTCTCTTTCCAATTCCTAAAACAGTGGCTTTCCAGACACTCTGTCGTAGATGCAATCCGGCAGAACCCTTTCCTTGAGGATGTAATCCAGCAAGCTAAACTTGTCTCTTGCCATTTCATACTCTGTAACTCCACCCTCTATGACCAGACAACCTTTGATACCGGCAAGTTGTGCACCTTTGATGTCAGTACGCAACGTGTCTCCAATCATAAGGATTTGTTCCTTAGGAACATCAGGACAGTATCTTGCTATCAGAGCATCAAACACTCTCGGATCAGGCTTACCATACATGACAACCTTTCCCTGACGTTCAGCCCACAGCTTGGCAATACTTCCCTGACGAACAACAAACCTTCCGCCTTCGTTTGCCGTCATATCCGGATTGGCACACACCAATGGCACCCCTGTATTCACAAGCAAATCAATCTGCACAGTAAAGTCACTAATTTCAGTGCTGTCATACGGACATCCTTCTTCATCCAGAAGTTGAGGAATGCCACAATAGATAAAATTCGCCTCCTCCACTTTGGCAACCAACTCATATGGTGAATTGGCAAAAATTGCCGGTACCGGATCAGACTTCTTGAAATTAGCGGTACCAAATACATAGTACTTCTTTCCCTCAATCGGCAGGTTTCCTAACTGAATGTCTTCATAAGCAAACTGACCTGAGGTCAAGAGATCGGTGTAATGAACACCTTTTAGCACCCCTTTTTTTTCGTAGCTTTTGATTGTTCCTTCGTTGGTTGCGGTAGTGTTGCTCAGGATATAAACCTGTTTTCCCAATTCAATCCAACTCTTAAAGGTTTCAATCACAGGCTTGGAAATTCCCTGTCCAAAGTTGAAAACGCCATAAGCATCCACAATTACCACTTTGTAGTTGTTAATTATGTCTATCACTTATTGAATCGCACCTTACCTCCTTTCGGATCTCGGCACAATTTGTTTTAAGAAACAACAAATCCCTGGGAGTAAAGCTCTTACATATTTGTTGTTTGGTTAATTATATAATAAAAATTAAAATTAT
>JAZNVJ010000105.1:0-3441 GCA_045592765.1 Alphaproteobacteria bacterium
CTTTCACCTATTTTTATGTAACCTTCGGCAGGTGATTCGGTATCTAAATAAACGCGTTCACAAATACAACAATGATTTCCGATCTCCACACCGCCACAACCGCGTGCAATAACCGTTACATCATCCATAATAATAACATCATCGCCATCATCGGCATAACGATGTAAAATTCCTTCAACCTTAAAACCAAGTTGTTGTGCCAATTTTTGACATTTTTTATTTTTACTGTTCGTGCGCATACTAATCCGTTGGCAACCGAAATAATCAAATGCGACCGAAAACATAAAACGTAAAATTCTACGATTACACCAATGTTTATCAATAGTATAAAGTGTCCACCAAACATCTTTTCCTTGGCGAATATCATGATATATCAAACCGCCGATTAGCTTATCTCCATAAAAAAAACCGATGGTAAGATGTTTTCCCAGCCAATCGGTTTTGATATTTAAACCTTTGCAAATCCACTCGGTGATTTTTTTATTGCTATCGCACACTACCTTACAAAATACTGCTTCCTTGCTCATATCTGAATCCTGTATCATACCATTCAATTAAATTACCTCTGGTTTTGGTTTTAAAAACCACACTCGCTTTAAAACCTGTTGCCGAATTACCAATCCATTGACTGCGAATTTTGCCTTTCAAAGTTGCCCATTTGGTACCGATTTGTTTATCTAAACTGCTCCATTTGGCTTCTCCCCATTTAGTTATGCCGGCATAACCGATATTTTCTGCATATGCCCTATCTTGATTGGCAAAATCCATATTGGTATAAACAACCAAAGCATATTTAGTTGATGATTTGGTGCGAGGATTAATAAGTTGTATTCTTTTCAGGTTATTGCACCCTAAATCAGAATAAGCCTGTTCGACAACCCCGCAAATATAAGTGCCGTTATCTGAATATCCTTCATCAAAAATGAAAACCGCCTCATCTGAACCAAAATAGATACGATTTTGAAACATTCCCCAACAAAATGAACGGATATCGGTAAAACGACACCATGCTCCGGTATTTACATTTACAACGTGTTGCTCAAATTGCTGAGCTACCGGAACATTAAAGATTGCATACCCACCACGACCATATATAATTCCTTGCCAACCAAATTTATTACCTGATGACTTGGTGCGTTCCAACACTAACCCTCTGATTTTATCTGAAAAGGAAATTTGTGAAGAATTGGCTTTATCTAAAGATAGAGCTTTAGACATCGGGATATAACCATCTTCGGAAATTATCACAATGTCTCCCTGATAAGGTAATACACAGCGATAACCTATCGGCCGAGAAAGTTGGTAAACTCCTCGTAAACTCCAATCATCAGCATTAGACGGATCACTTCCGCTATATATGGCAACCTCTCCTTCGGAAGTAATAAAGGCGGTTAAATCATCAACTCCTTTGCCGGCGTCTTGAGTCCAAGAAGCAATTGCAACCAGTTTTCCTCCTTTGCAAAAAACAGCAGACAGATCAAATTTGATTAAAGTTCCTTGAACTTCGCCAACACCCTCTGTATACCAAGCATTAAAAGTGCCTTTTTCTACAAAAAACAAACGTTGCTTACTCACACAAATATTAATTAATTTGGAAGATTGAAGATTATCGCCACTAAAAGCAGTTTCTACCCAACAATCTTGTCCATTATCATCAATATAAAAAGTTTGCGGGTTGTCATAACCATTTACCATAATCAATCTATCTTTAAACTGAACGTATTGCCATTGACTATTGTTAAAACCGGATGCAGCTTCTTTAATAGTGTGCTTGCTGCTGATATCCCAAATCTTGCCACCACCACAAGCAAAAAAACGCTCATATGCCGGCTTTTTGAACTCAATAAGCGAATAAATTTTAGCTCCTAAAACGGCATAAGAGCGATACCCTTTACGCAAAGTAACTTTAGTTTCACTCGGAAGATAGTTATCCATAACTATCGCATCACTACTATCCATATTATCCAAACTATCACGCACATTTAATCCGCCAATAGGTGAAGGAAGCGTATAGTTAGTAGAGTTATTTCCTCGATTAATTATCTTTTGCTGCATTGATAATTACTCCTTCTGAAACAAATTCAGACCAATCGCTACAAAGACAAATATCTTTAGCCGCAACGGTTGATGCAAAACGATTTTTTACCTCTCGTTCATATTCATTAAATTCTTCTTCATAAGGCATACCGTTGCGACGATACCACCGCCAAACTATGCCTTTTTTGACCAAGTATTCATCAAAAACCGGAATATCCGTATTTTTGCTCAATATTGTCTTTTCCGCTCCGCAAAAATTGCCACAACCTTCAAAAACAATTGTAGCGGAACGATATTGAAATACGATTTTTAAACCGCCGATAGGGGGAGTTAAAAACTTAAACATTCCGTTTTGAATTTTGAACTTTAGCCCTAATGAGGGAACACTGAAATATTTTTCACGCATCCATTGTTCGGGGGTAATAGAACCAACAACTTTTTCAGCACTATCCTTAATAAAAACCGTATTATTGATTAAACAATAAAAATCAGGACAATAATCTGCCAACAAATAACAACTTTTGCCCTCTATCGTATATATTTCTCCTTCTTTGGTAAGCTCTTGCCAATCTCCATAACGCAATAAACTATCAAGGGTATCTTTAGCAACACTCAAAAATATTGCCTCTTGTTGGCTATCTTCATTAAATAAATCTTGCGGTTTTTGAGTGGCAACCAAAGAGGCAGCTTCTTGGCAAATTTGCAACATATTTTTCATCTTATTTTTCTCCTTTTTTGCTCAATGCCAAACGCAAAGATTTAACTTCATCTTCAAGCTCAATAATTTTTTGTATATATTGCTCCTCTTCAGCTTGCCAATCGGATAATTGCTTAGTATTGGCAGCTTGTTGTTTAAACTTTTGGGCTAAATTTCGCTCTCTTAACACCCCCAAACCGGAAGCTTTATCAGTATCTAACTCTGCCAGAGTTTCAATGGTAAAAATGCCTCGACATTTAAGTGCTTCAACCTCTGATAAACTCAAAAAAGCAAACTGCTCTAAAGGCGTTCCCTCTGCAATTTGTTTTTTAGATAATAAATATCTGGCATATTCTTGCGGAAAACGTTTCTTTTTTTCTTCGGTTGCCGGTTGATCAAAAACCTCTGAATTATTATCTTTAATACGAATTTCACAAAAACAGACATTTTGAAAAACCGGAAAACCTTGCTCATCTATCTTATCGGTCTTTATGCTCCGATCATAAAAACGAGCGCTTACCCCTTCTTCTGCTGAAGAATTGCGAGCAATATGCTCAAATGCCGCAAAATCTATATTCATTTTGTGTTCCTTCCTTTCTTGATTATTGATAAAAAAATACCCCGAGAATTTTTTCTCGGGGTTAAGTATGAAAAAAGTTACTTATTACATATATCAGGATATTCCCAGCTTCCGGATAACTTATGAC
>JAZNVJ010000106.1:0-1617 GCA_045592765.1 Alphaproteobacteria bacterium
CCTTTTAAGCTTAACGGATTATCTGCAACCCTTAAAAAATCATCGGTTTTTTCCTTAGTCAGCCAATATACTTTTTGTGAAGTTTTATCCCAAATTTCATAAACACAAACGTCTTTGTGGGTTTCTTTATCGTCATCTCCGCCACCCAAATTAAGACAAGCAACTTCACCAAAAATCTCTATAGCCTGTTCTTTGGTTAAGAATATTTTGCGAGCAATCCAACTTATATCTTCCCAAATACCGATAGCATCACAATCGGCTAAAAAATATTCGGGATTTACATATTCGGAAACTACTTGTTCACCGGATTTTATTTCTATCATCTTATTGGCATCTGAGGCTGAAGAAACCATCTTAAACTCCGGAAGATATCGTTCCCAAATAATTCCGCAACCGCTAATCAAAAAATCATTGCGTGCATATTTGATTATGCTGTCAAAGTCAAACTGTTGCAAATTCCACTCCAAAGCTTTGCTTAAAATATCACAAGCTAATTTTTCTACTTTTGATGATGATTTGTTGCTACGTTCAATATAAGGTTTAGGTTGTTTGAAATATAAAAACGGTTTTAGCGTTTCTACCGTTGACCAAAAAATATTATAATGTCCGTTGCGTTGCGGAAGACCACGATTGTCCTTATAAAACTCTCTGGTTTCTTTTATCAAATTAAAATAATCTTGATACTTTTTTTCGGCGCTTAAGATTTTTTTGAGCCATTTTTCTACTTGTTGTTGCTTAGTCATTTTCAAACACTCCTAATATTGAACTTTGTCTTACTACTACCACATCCGGACTATAACTCGGCAGTTCATCAAAAACATGAAACAAGACCTTATCTCCTTTTTGAACACAATTAACATCAGGACCGATGCTAACTACCGTTCCGATAGTGCGTTCAGTATCATGATTATCGGTATAAATAATGCCGCCTTTGGTGGCGGCAGGTTTATCATTTAGGCGGATAAAAACTCTATCCATTACGGGTTTTACCATTCTATGCTCCTTGAAATCGGGTTAAACAAATCATTATAAGTCAATTGACCATTACCATAAATACGAGGCTGACCATTGTCATAAACAGGCTCTGCAAAAGTCAGCGCCAAGGCATCGGCTTTATCCGGAGAACGCCCTAACCTTTTTTTAAGCTCATCTTTTTCTTCCAAACACAAACGACCTTTGCGATCGTATTTTTTATTGATAGCAGTCAAATCATCAAAAAGTTCTTCATCTTGCGGAAGTTGCACCGGAGGTTTGCTCGCCAACCATTCTCTGATTGCGTCCCACATTTCGGCACGACGATTAAAATAGCGATCTTCGTTTAGAGCTTTTTCACCAAAATAAACTCCTCGAATTATCTCGGCAAAGCCTCTGTCTTTTAAGATATCAAAAACTCCGGCTCCTTGTCCGCCGATATCCATAAATATTCGCACCGGTTTAAGTTCTTTAATAAAATTAGTGGCAAGGTTGGCAACTGCTACATTGTCTAATTTTTTATAAGTTGCAAAACGCATACACCATCTGCCCTTGCGAAAACAAAAAGAGGTCTTATCATCACCAAAACGGGCAATGTCTAATCCTATAATCAAGGGCGAACTGCTGGAATCAATTTTAGCAACA
>JAZNVJ010000107.1:0-4458 GCA_045592765.1 Alphaproteobacteria bacterium
TTTCTGTCATGTTGAGTGGAGCGCTAGCAACAAAGCAATCTCAGACAAATCCAAACCGTCATTGCGAGGGGCTTGTCCCCGTGGCAATCCATGCTGAGTCCAAACCGTCATTGCGAGAAAATCTTTGATTTTCGAAGCAATCTCGGCTACTTTTCTATTTTGCCGCGATTACTTCACTTCGTTCGTAATGACGTTTTATATTTTATATCATCCCGAGCCCCGTCATCCCGAGCGGAGCACTAGCGCAGCCGAGTGATCTCTAGAGCCTCTTCGACAAACTCAGAGTGACATTTGTTTTCTGTCATCAATCCTTACCTAACATGATTTCTTATAAAAATCTTTTCTTTGCCTACGAGACATACTCCACAAATTACCCCCATTAATCGGCTGAATATCAGCAATAGTCTTAAAATCAAAATCTCGAGCAAAAAAATACTGATGTAGTTTTTGTATAATTATTCATTAGGCAAAACCATAAAAAACACCCCAGTCAATTCGTTTTTTACAAAATTTAAATAAATTGACAAAAAAGTTGTTGAATCAATAAAAAAAATATGATATATTCTTGTCAATTAATGATTTATATTGAATCTTTGAGAGGAAAGAACTATGGCCCAAATGACAAATGATAAAGCTCTTGATATTATCAAAAACTTTGCCGACCACGATGCTGAGGATATTTTAACAGCTGTACAATTCTTAGAAAATGCTAATAATACAGCAACTATTCCTGCGTTAAGTGCTTTTTATGGCGACTACTTAGATGAGTGGAGTTGGGAAGACCAATACCAAGATTACGAAGTAACCAAACAAATTTTAGCCCATAATGATCTTGCATTAGAACAATTTAACCAAGATGCCTCAAATCTTGCATCCGATTTTGCAGAAATAGTTGGTGATGAAAACAAAGATATGTCTCTTATTCAACATCGTATAGCCAAAACAGTTTTTGATGATTTTCCTCAATCCACAGATGCAGAAAACAAACTTAATGAAAGAATAACCAAACTTATTGAAGAGCTTATCAAAGATATAAACAACTTTGATATGTCTGGTTATGCAGATTTAAAATGGTTAGTTGATAGACTTCCCGATGGACTTCTTAAAGACGATGCTACTAAATTTTTAGCATCGGCCAAACAAAAGTTTGAAGATGAAAATGGTCTCAACCTTGATAAAGAAACATTAGCTAAAAAAGATCGTGATATTGATCGCAATTTGCAAGATATTCAGCTTTATGATAGCGAAAATAGAATAACTCCTGATTTTGAATCTATCAAACCTCTAATCAACAATATTGAAATTCGTGACAATAACGAAAACATTCTTAGTGATTCCGAAAAACAAAAACGCATTCAACAATTGTTTGAGGCTGCTAAACTTGAAGCATATAAAGAAAAAATAGGCGATAGCGATTATCTCATCAAAAGTCGTAAAACCAGACAACAATTGCTCTCCGATAGCACTATGAAGCATTTTCAGGCTAAAATTGCTATTGCTGCTTTGGCAACAGATTATGAGCTTGCCAGACCAACTATGGAAGAACAAAATGATCCTGCTAAATTTGCACAATTTTTAGAAACGCGTTCTGATGCAGTCACACAAAAATTAACTAAAATATTTAACCAAACCAAAGTAACGCTTAGTGATAAGAGCGTTATCACTGCTTGTGCCGATACTAAAATAAATTTATTTACATTTAAAAATCGCTTAAATGAAAAACTTGGTCAAAATTCTAAATTCGGTCAACGTTTGAATAAATTTAAGTCCGGTTGTGTAGCTTTATGGGGCAAACAATATGAAATTACTGAAAAAGTAATCAAAAATATCAAAGAAAATCGTGCTCAACATATCGGTAATGCCATAGCAACCGGTGGTATGCTTCTCGTTGGTGCTTTTGCATCAGAATATATTTTAGCTGCCAGTATTGCTTACGGTGCTTATAGTGCTGCCGGCGCTGCAGTTTATCCGATTGTAGCAGAAGCATCCAGATTAAGAGAAGATGCTAAAAATAAAAATCAGAAGATGAGTGTTTGGAATTCTTGGAAACAAGCTTTTGCTAAATTAAAAAATGATAAATCATATAAAGACGGCATCAAATGGGCAACAGGCGGAGCTGTTCTTGGTGCTGTTACCGGTGGTATTTTAAGTGGAACAGGAGCAAGCACTGCTATATCTAAATTGGGTGTAACCTTAGGTAGAACTTTTGCTTCCACAACTGCTCAGACAACCAAATTAATTACCGCTAAAAGAAACTTTAAGCGTAATCCGAGTGAGGCTAACAGCGACGCTCTTCGTTCTGCCAGAATATCTGCCGGAATAGGCATTACTGTTGCCGGTTTGGTAACATGGTTGGGTGTTAACAACGCAGCCGCACAAAATGCTGCTGAAAATGCTGCTGACACTCTAACCGGCGGTGGTAATGGCGGTGGAGTACCTCCAATTGATGGCTCAGAGGCTTCTTTGCCAACCCCTCAACCGGATACCACTCAAGCTAACCAAGGACTATTAGGGCGCATCAAAGGCTTATTTAACCGTGATACAACCTCAAGAATGGAAGGTTTAACTGGTGGAGCTAATGGCGACAGCATACCTCCAGCTGATACCACACAAACCGATTCAGTTGCAAATAAAAGTGGTTTTTGGCGTCGCTTATTTAGCCGTGATACAACCTCAAGAAAAAGTAGTTTTAATCCTGAAAATTATCGCATAGAGAATGACTCAAGTGGACTTGTTTCTCCAGCTGATAGTAGTCAACTTGCTTCTCCGGCTGATAGTAGTCAACTTGCCTCTCAGGCTGATAGCTTAGGTGTTAAGACCGATAGCTTAGATACTGGAAATGAAGTTGGAGGAGGTAAAGCCCCTGCCACTAATGTTTCTGTAACAGAAACAGATACTCCTACAACACCACAACCAGGAGATGTAATTTCCACCAAAGACTATGGAAACGGAATTACCAAAACCGTAACTATGGGGGAAAATGGTGTTAAACAAGTTTCATATACCGGATTAAGCGGTGGAATTGAAACATCTGAAAATGTTGAGAATTTTTATAAAACTTCGCTTTTGCCTGAAAATTGTGAAGAGAAATTTGCTGATCAATTAAAGATTTTACAAAAACAAGACTCTAATATTAAAAGCATAACTCAGGTTATAGAAAACATAAAAGCTCAATATGAGTTAGGTAATTTTGAATTGCCTGAAGGAATGTCTCTTGAGCATGCTATTCACACCTCATTTATGCGTGCTTTGTACCACGGGGATACTTCAGCAATATCTGCAATGAATTGCCCTAATGGCGAAGATACAGCAACAATGTTTACAAAATTAGCCTTCATGTACAGTACTAATGATGGTGTTATTATCGGTTATCCGGTTGGTGAAACACACCAAGATAAAATAGGTAGTATAACCATAAAACCGGGCTGTGAACCTCAAGTATACGAACCTAAACCGACAATCGAAACACCCGCTCCCGAACCAGAAGTTCCTGTTGCTCCTAAACCAATTTTGCAACCGGCTCCAATATGGGCTCCTGAGGGTGGCGGAAAAGGGGTTCAATTTCCAAGCGCATATTCAACTAACGCTCACAATCCTAGTGGTACAAGCGTATCCTTAATTGATGGTAATAGTGATGGACAATTTACTGCCAGAGAAGTACATGGAGGTAATGGACAAAGAGGTTTCCGTCTTGACGGTGATGACAGAATTAGAGTTACCGCCACAGCAACAGATACTAACGGAAGAACCTATGAAGCGACTCAAGAACAAAGAATATTCAATGTTGCAGAGGGTGATTTGTATCACGGTTCTCCTGAATCATCTGTTACCAGAATTGCTGAAGCTCTTGGTGGTAAACCGGAAGAAATAATTTCAGTTAAAGATAAGGCCGGAAACATAACCAACTATGTATATCTCACCAAAGATGGTATTGAAGTTAGTTATGATCCAAATAACAACTATCAACCACGTATTCGCGCTCTAAATGGAGGAGGAATTCCTCAAGAATACCAAAATCGAGCATTTCATCGATCTCAAGCTTTGATGCAAAATGTATTCCAAGCCAACAACGTTGAAGCAAATACTGAACAAACACCAAAATCATCATTAATAGAGGTTGCGATTCGCAAGGGCAAAAAGCTCGTAGACACGATTTTTGTTGCCGGCAACACTAAAACTCGCTAACCTCAAACAATCATCAAAACCCCACCTTAAAAAAACTAAGGTGGGGTTTTCTTCTTTTCTTTACTTCTTTCTCAATAAGATTTTTTATAAAAATCTTTTCTTTGCCTACGAGACATACTCCACAAATTTCCGATTCCATTAATCGGCTGAATATCAGCAATAGTCTTAAAATCAAAATCACGCGCAAAAAATACTGATGTAGTTTTAGTATAATTATTCATAGGACAAAAGCCATAAAAATCAACCTGCAACAACCCTGCACCTTTCAATATT
>JAZNVJ010000108.1:0-4703 GCA_045592765.1 Alphaproteobacteria bacterium
AGGAATTTATTAAGAAGTTCTTCCTCGCAATGCCGGCAACAGCTGAGAATACGGAGATTCTGGAACGAGAGTTTCCGGAGCTGATGAAGTTGTGGGTAAACAGGCAAGATGCTAATACTCTTTGCGAGTGCTGTCTGAAGAGATGGGTGGCCTGCAAGAATGAGCAAGGGTTGCGCATCATAGAAGAGAAATGCATCGCTGAAGGTCGTATCGATGCTGCAGAACGACTGCTCAGAAGTACAAATGCGTTTTATTTTTATGACGCAATATATTTTCTGATTGAGAGCAACCAAGCAAAAACATCCCTTCTCTATAGTGTACAGGAGGGAACTCCTCTCTACTATAGATTAGTGGATGAGCTCTTAAAATATCCTTCAAGATTGAAGGATATTTTACCAAGCCAGCTGGCCAAGTTCCGTGATGAACAAAAACGGAAATACTGGCTCAAGATGGCTGAATCCGAAAATCTTACAGCTGAGAAGCTGAAGGAGGTTCCGGAGGAGCTTAAAAACGAGGTGCTCGCCATCCTTGAGGAGAACTCAATGATAGCTTGGTTGCAGAGCCACTCGCCTGTAAACAAGCGTGATCTTGAGTTTATTGCCACCAAAGCAATAACCCCTAGGGTACAATGCGCTATGGCGAAGAGGAGGGTGGATGAAAGATGGATATATACCATCTTTTCAGGAGAGCTTTTTGCAACTTTCCTGAAATCAAGATATCGTGATGATATCAATTTCTCTATACCTAAAGGGCAGCTCTTATCTTCCGAGGCTTTCAGAATTCTTGTTGATGACAACAGACAATGTATTCTGAAAGACTACTTCAAAGCTTTTACCGCTATTCCGGAAGCAGACAGAGAATACCTTCTCTGCTCACCGCTAAAGGATATGGCGGTTGGAGTTAACAACATCTAACAGCAGAAGAAAAACGTCGCTTAAGGTTTCTTAAGCGACGTTTTTTCGGTAATTAAAATCTAATATCATTTATTTTTCTAGCAATTAAATATAAATTTTTGCCTAACAATTTACCTCCAGTTAAAAAGTCTAATAACTTACTAAAAGGAAAAATAAATCTATCATAAAATTTTATACATCTTATATTGGGTATACCGGATTGATCGGGTAATAACTTAAAAAACAATGAAGCAAAAAAACCTAAAAAATCGGCATAACGACAATCTTCAACCACTAATCCTGCTTGTTCAAATTTTTGTTTGAGTTCAGCTTGAGTATATCGCCGGTAATGTCCCACCTTTTTATCCATACTAGAAAATAAACATTGGAATGCTGGAACATAAATAAATACTGTGCCATTGTTCTTAAGTTTATTATATATCTGCTTAATTATATCATCATCATTTTCAATATGTTCTAATACATTTAAGCTATAAATAAAATCAAAGGAGCAGTCCGCAACATTTTCTAAAAATGAAAAGACGCTAAAATCTTTTAGATAATGCTGCATATTTGCACTAGGTTCAATGCATACAATATTTTTATAATGCATATCTTTCAGTTTTTTGGCAAAATATCCGTTTCCGGCACCCAAATCTGCAATTTTGCAATCTGGAGAATATATTAACTTTGATATTATTTTTAATAAACGGTGGTTATAATTTACCGCTTCATTCATAATTTCTAAATTTTCTTCACCGGAATATTGCACCGCTATTCTCCGTCTGTTTGAGATAAAAAAGAATTATAAATATCACTATTTTTGAGCAGTTCTTGTCTTAAATTTTTGTTTCCTAAGCGTTCTAAGAGTGTCGGCTCTTTATTTGGAGCAAATAATGAAACCCCTAGCGCTGCTCTGTTATTCTTAAGTATGTATCCTAAACTTTCTAAAATAGTTGGGAAAATATCTATAGCCGTAAATTTGCGTTGTTTCTCTACTGGTGCTTGGGATTTAGAGTTTATAAATAAATTGAAAATAGTTCTGTTTTGAGAAGGAAATTTTATATCTGTTCTTTCCAATTGGGCATCCATAAACAGATGATCTCCTACTATTACCAATACTGTGTTATCTGAAAAACTTTGTTGATAATACCACTTTATAAAATCTGCAGCTTGCTTGTCTGCACAAGCCACCACATCATGGAAATTATCTTTATTTCCTAAGCAGATTTCAGGAAACTCGGAAAAAGGAGTGTGCGTATCTATGGTTGACATTGCGGCAAAAAATGGTTTTTCTTCTTGTGACATTTTAAGAATTTTACTCTTAAACATCTGATAAATATCTGCATCTCTAACGCCCCAAACACCTCGTTGTATAAGGGGATTTTGTTTGGTTATACTTAGTTCATCTATAATATCTTTATCTGTGAAACCATGTGATTTTAGAAAAACATCCATGCCAGCAAACTTGGTTGGTCCACCCTGTATATAAAATAAATTATAATCATTATCTTTAAGAATATCCGGCAAACAATATGCGTTGCCTAAAAAATCTTTATCATTGTATACAATATTAATCCCTGTTGGCAAGATTAGAGGGATGCCACACCAAGCTCCAACAATATTGCCCATAGTCCACCAAGTGCCCGATGTATTATTATAACCAGAAAAAGAATATCCTTTTTGTTGATAGCTACTCAAGTTTGAAATTAAGTTTTTGCCCCACCAGTTACTATTTGCAAATGTTTCTTCCATTGATTCAATAGTGAGCATAATGAGATTTGGTTTCTTTTTACCGACAAACAATGCCTCCGGTTTAACCCAATTGTGAATATAAAAATCATCTTGTGAATAGCGCAATTTTATATAATTTATAATGT
Source organism: Alphaproteobacteria bacterium (assembly GCA_045592765.1). Lineage (GTDB taxonomy): Bacteria > Pseudomonadota > Alphaproteobacteria > RF32 > CAG-239 > CAZU01. The sequence continues at coordinate 2,774 of JAZNVJ010000108.1, forward strand.
CTAATTTTATAAAAATCAAACAGGTTAAGCACGTAGTTATTAAAGCGGTGATTTTCCCTCTGTGTTGAGGAACAATACATAGCAACAGATAATATAAAAGCGCTGTCCCAATAAATGTTAGTATAATAAAAAACAATAAATTTCGAGTAAATATAACGCCTATAGAAAGAGTATGGCCATATTGCAGATGAAACCAAATACTATCAAAAGTTATATTTATCAGGTCTACCAAATAGATGGTTAGCCCCAATACCAAGCCAAGTAGCCATATTGATATATAATACAGAATGTCCTTCCAACCTATATGCATATACTTTCTCTTGGTTATTTGTGATTTAGATAATGCATTCTTCTATTTTCTTGTCTGGTCTTGCGCAAAGAATCAAGAATAAAACCAACTAACAAACAAAGTCCAAAACATATCATCAACCCCATTGCTAAAATTGAACGGGGCAACCAAGGAACAGTACCTGTTTGAAAATAGTGAATAATAACAGGCATCCCCAACCACCAAGAGGCAACAAAAAACAACGCCGAAACCGAACTAAAAAACAGCATAGGTCTTTCGTCTTTAATCAGATTTACAATCATCATCAGAATTCTAAATCCATCTTTGATGGTTGATAATTTGCTCTCTGAACCAACCGGACGAGCAAAATAATCAGTTTCAACTTCTGCAGTAGGCAAGCGAGATGATAAAGCATGAACAGTTAATTCTGTTTCTATCTCAAACCCTTTGGAGGCTGCTGGAAATGTCTTTACAAAACGTCTGGAAAAAACTCTAAAACCAGACAACATATCTGTCAAATGGTGCTTGAAAAACCATTGCACTAATTTGGTAAGCATGATGTTTCCTAAACGATGACCTACCCTGTAAGCTGCCAAATCAACCTCTTTGCGAACGCCGGTTACCATATCTAAATTGTTTTCAACCAAAGTTTTGATAAGCAATGGGGATTTTGCTATATCATAAGTCTTATCGCCATCACTCATTACATAAATATCGGCATCAATATCGGCAAACATTCGGCGAACAACATTTCCTTTACCTTGCATCGGCTCTTGTCTGACAATTGCTCCTGCTTCTAAGGCTTTGGATATCGTATCATCTTTAGAATTATTATCATAAACATAAATCTTGGCATCTGGCAGCACTTGCCTAAACTCGAATACAACATCACCTATCGCTAAACCTTCGTTATAACAAGGAATTATCACCGCCACATTCAATTTTTTCATTTATAATCCCTTTCACAGAATACCGATTTTTCCAATTCTTTAGGCACACACAATAACCAAAAAAACATATTATTTTTTATAAAATGACATTTCATTCCTTCATTTTTTGCATATTCGTAAAATATTTTAGCTAGAGGAAGATTGATAAATACTGGGGTAATAATAGCTACCGGACCTTTATGCTCTTTAACAATTTTAGTTTTTAATTCTTCCCATTTATTATTACTAAAAGATTTCCCCCATTGATCATCAACTATATACAAATTAATTCCCCTAACATTAGATTTTTTGTTCAATAAGGGCAATATGGAAGCTGTTGGTTGATCGTACATTTTTAATAATGTATTATCAGGTAAATTAATATTTTCTAACTGCATATATTCTGCTTTGGGATTAACTTTTTTAAGATATTTCATATCTTCTTTAAGATTACTCCATACTTCTATTTCTAATGGAATAAAATCTTTTGTGTGATTTTTTTTATCCCAACAATCACTATAATAAGGGGTTGATATTAACGAATAAAAAACTAACAAAGTTATGGTTGCATACAACACAAATCTTATATTGCCTTTTCGGGGATATAAAAATGTGGCTACCTTAACTATGATAATTGCACCTAACATTAAAAATTGAGTTGAATAACGTTGAATGGAAAAAGCTAACAGCCACGTCAGATAAGAGGTAAAAC
>JAZNVJ010000109.1:0-8836 GCA_045592765.1 Alphaproteobacteria bacterium
TGGAAGGAATGCGTATGGTTGAGGATGATTTATAGCTCCGATGCAAGAACCTCCGATTTATAATTTAAAAAAAATTTCACTTTCTTTTGGTGATAATCAGTTATTTACAGATGTTGAATTATCTATAAGTAAGGGTGATAAAATATCATTAGTAGGCAGAAACGGTTCTGGAAAATCTACACTATTAAAAATAATAGCTGGAGTTATTGAGCCAGACAGTGGCGAGATATTTGTTCAACCGGGAACTAAAATATCATATATGCCTCAAGAGCCCGATTTTAGCAAATATCAAACTCTAAAAGATATTGTTCGTTCAGGAATAGAAAATTATAATGACAATCTTGAGTATAAAGTAGATATTTGGATCGAAAAATTAAATATTGTCGAGGACCAATTAACATCTAAAGCGTCAGGCGGAGAATTGAGAAAAGCAGCTTTGGCTAAAGCTTTAATAGGGGAGCCTGATATGTTATTATTGGATGAACCAACCAATCATTTGGATATTAGTACTATAGAATTGTTAGAAAGGATCATAAATGAATTTAGTGGTGCAGTTATGCTTATTTCCCACGATCGAATGTTTTTGAGCAACACTTCAAAAACAACCTTTTGGCTAGACAGAGGTAGAATGCACCACAACAATAAAGGATTTGCTTTTTTTGAGGAATGGCAAGAACAAATAATTAATCAAGAACTTATAGAACAGCGTAATCTTGAAAAGAAAATATCAGAGGAAACCGAATGGTTGCATAAAGGGGTTACCGCCAGAAGGCGCAGAAATATGGGGCGTTTGCGTCGATTGCAACAGCTTAGGATTGAGCGCAAAGAGCAAATTAAACAAATAGGCAATATTAACCTTAATATTGAAGAAACAGATTTTCGTTCTAAATTGGTTATTGAGGCAAAACATATTTGCAAGAAGTTTGAAGGTCGAGAAATTATTAAAGATTTTTCTACCCGTATTATTAAAGGTAATAAAATTGGCATTGTTGGTCCCAATGGAGCCGGAAAAACAACTTTAGTTAAAATGTTAACCAAGAGATTGGAGCCGGATAGCGGTTTTGTACGCATAGGAAAAAATCTGGAAGAAGCCTATTTTGATCAGAATAGATTGACATTGGATCCTAAGAAAACATTATGGCAAACTCTTTGCGATAAAGGCGACCATATAATGGTGCATGGTCATTTTCGCCATGTTGTCGCATATTTAAAAGATTTTTTATTTAAACCTGCTCAAGCTCATTGTCCTGTTGCTGCTTTATCCGGTGGTGAAAAAAATCGTTTAATGTTAGCTAAAGCTTTAGCTCAACCATCTAACTTTTTGGTTTTAGATGAGCCAACCAATGATTTAGATATGGATACATTAGATTTATTGCAGGAAGTGTTGGATGAATACAGTGGAACAATATTAATCGTCAGTCATGATAGGGATTTTTTAGATCGGGTTGTTAGCTCTATAATATATATGAAGGGTGATGGTTCAATATATGAGCACGCTGGTAGTTATAGTGAACTGTTACATAAGGTTGCTGATAGTAAAGATAAGTTAACAAGCAAATCAAATCAAAAAACAAAAATCTCCACAAAACCTATACTTCAAACGGAAAAACCTAAAAAGCTAAGCTACAATCAACAACGTTTGCTTGATGTGCTTCCGCAAGAAGTTTGTAAGCTTGAATTGCAAATATCTAATATAATTACAGAGCTATCAAATCCTGATATGTATACTCAAAATCCAACTCGTTTTGATGAGCTTAGTCATTTACTTGCGGCGTTGGAAGCTGAAAAAGAACAAAAAGAAAATTTGTGGCTGGAAATTCAAATGCTTATAGATGGCTAAAATTTATTTTTTTATTACAGCTTTTCCCTCTAAAACTTGTGCTACAGCATACAGATTAGCTTGCACTAATTCTAATTCTTTAGGGTTATATGTAGCATTTTTAAGTTGAGTTTCTTGATTTTTAATTATTGTTTTTAGATTTTCAGCAGAAATATTCGGGGCATTATTTAAGAATTTTTTATTATCTTCCAAATTGTTTATTAATTTTGCAATTGCAACCAGATTCATAACTTTTTGTTCTATTTCCCAAAAACGTTTTGCTGACCATCCGTGAACTTCAATCCAACGTTCAACTTGGGGCGATATTTTATCTTCTTGACTAAGTGAAATGTGGCGCATATTTTTTTCTAAGTCACTACGCATAAATTTTGCCCACATTATCAAAAAATCATTAAGTTCATCAGCATCAATAATATGATCTTTAGAAATTGGTTGATTATATTTTGATCCGAAATTGGTAATCCTAGTTAGGGGAGTTGTAAGCAAGAAAGACAACAATACCAAGGATGCTATTATGATTAAGTTTTTTTGTTTGTATGTCATTTTACCACCTTAAATTAGAAATGACATAATCTGGAGATGCATCATATGTATTTGACAATTCTCTAGTTTTTGCAACATCGGGAATATATCCTTCTCCCAGAAAATTGACATGAATTCCTTTTGATACTAACATGGAGTCCCATCCAAGTAAGGCTGCACCTTTAATATCTGTTGCGATATTGTCTCCAATAACTAATATCTCTCCAATATTGGGTATTTCATCTGTGCAATATTTAAATAATGCAGCATCGGGCTTTCCTAAAGTAATTATCTGTCCTCCCATAACGGCATATTGTTCAGCTATTGCTGCGGGTGATAAACAAATTTTTCCTTCACAAAAACAAGAAGTATCATTGCCGGCACAAACAAATGGCAATCCTAAAGCAACAGCTTGTTCAAGATATAGGCGGTAAACTTCGATAGTATCTGTAGTGGACATAACTTGGCTCATATACAAAAAGTGAGCCTCTGAAATATTTTTTACAGGAGAATAATTGAGATTGCAAAACACTCCTTTATCTGTTGAGCATCCTAAATGGTAGTATGTATTACCTAAAGCAGCATAATTTGCAGATGCAAATTTTAGTTTATAGTGCAAAATTTCTCCGGCAGTCATAATACACAAAAATTTTGCTGCATCGATTCCGTTATTTTGCAACCAATTTACAACAGTAGCAACTCTTTGAGCAGAGTTGGATAATAAAATGACTTTTTTGTGTAAAGTAAATAAATTGGTTAAAACGTTTGCAGCAGATGGTAATATGTTTTCACCTTCTTGCAAAACGCCATTAAGACCTAATATAAAAGTATCATAATTGTCTACAATTTTAGAAAAGTTGACAACGGGTTTAATCATTTTCATTGTTCAAAATCCATAACTATTTATCTCAAAGTAATAAAAATAAGTATTAATTACAAGAAATTTTGCAAAGTTTTACTATCTTATATTTTACCTGAAAGTTTCAAAATTACGTGGTTAGCCAGCATAAGTCCAAAAATTGCCGTAATAGTTGGTAGTGAACCCATAATATTTTTATTATTAACAATATCTTTATGGGTAGCAGAAGAAAAATCAACAACTTCATTGGAATAAACACAATTGATCTTTTCAATATTAACCTCATGTTTACGCAAATTATGACGCAATTTTTTTGCTAAACCGCAATTTTGAGTTTTGTTTAGCGTTGTCAAGCATACTTTTGAAGCATCTGTTTTTAAAGCTGCTCCCATAGAGCTAATAAACGGAATTTTTTGTAGCCACAATGCCTCTATAAGCGCAGCTTTAGCATCTAAAGAATCTATAGCATCAACCACAAAATCAGGTTTATAGAGCAACAGGTCTGCTACATTGCATTCATCAACAAAAAGATTAATTTTTTGTATTTTACAATTTGGATTAATTTGTTTTACTCTTTCTTCCGCAACATCCGTTTTAAGTTTGCCGATAGTGCTGTCTAATGCTAGCAACTGGCGGTTAATGTTAGTTGGTTCAAAACTATCATAATCTACCAAAATCAGATTCCCAATGCCAGCTCTTGCGATTGCTTCCAATGCATATCCACCAACAGCTCCTAGGCCAACTATCATAACTCTAGAATGGTATAACTTATTCATTCCTTCTTCTCCAAGCAAAATAGATGTTCTCATAAATCGCTTATTCTGCATTGGTAAATCTCCTAAAATTTTGCACTATTTGTTGGTTTATTAATTCAACATCTTGTAATTTTATTTGCGCTATTAAATTAACTAATGATGGAATATCTTGGGGATTACCCTGATATGGTCCATCACTTTCAACCAATAATCTATCTGCAGGAATGTATTTAATCAAGTCCGAAAAATTAGATCGTTTGCATATTGTTGGCGAAAAAGAAATATACCCACCAGATTGAAGTGTTTTTTTCATTAACTCCAGACTTCCACCAAAAGAATGAAAAACAAAATTTATCTGTTTTAATTCTTTCCAAAAATCATCTAGCCACATATTTGCCTTAACAGCATGAAGAATCAGAGAGCGATTAAATTTACAAGCTAAACATACATGGGTAGCAAAAATGTCTTTTTGTTGTGAATAATTTGGGTTTTTCACCCTATCAAATCCGCATTCGCCAATTAAAGCTAAAGGATTTTCATTTAATTTTTGGTTTAATCTTTCTTCCCATCCGTATTGTCGTTTTTCTAAATACCAAGGATGTAATCCCAAAGCAGGTATAATTAATAGTGAAGAATTTTTTGAAATATCAAGTACTTTATCCCAATCATTTTCACATACACTTGGGCATATTAATGCTCTCACCCCCATATTACGCATATTTGCAATAAAATGCGGTGCATTGTTTGCTTTATAATCTTGCAAGTGAATATGACTGTCAATAAACTGCATTTAAGCCCCAACCATATAAAATAAGATAAAAGAAATTGTAGGTAATAATGACTATTTTGACAAGACCGATTTTAGAAATAAATACTAATTACATTTTAGACAATTACAAGTATTTGTCAGAGTTGGCTTCTGGAGCCATAGCGGCAGCGGTAGTAAAAGACGATGCTTATGGGTTAGGAGCGGAAAAAGTTGTCGATATTTTATATAATAAGGCAAATTGTAGACACTTTTTTGTTGCTCACTCTTATGAGGGGGCCAAAGTAGCACCTTATTGTCCCGATGCAAAAATTTATGTTTTGCAAGGTATGGGGGCTGATAGTATTGATGAATTTAAGCAGCATAAACAATTAATACCGGTAATAAACGGAAAAGAAGGCTTTAATTATTGGAAAGAAAACCGGTTAGATAATCGCACGCCGATTATTCATATTGAAACAGGTTTGAATCGACTTGGTTTTAGAGAAAAAGACTTACATAATTTAAGCGAAGCAGATAGAGATGAGTTTTCAATGATTATGTCTCACCTAGCATGCGGAGATGAAGAATGTCATTTTATGAATCAAAGACAGTTAGATAATTTCATTCGGTTAAAAAATACTTATTTTGCAAAGATTCCCGCATCATTAGCAGCATCTGATGGTGTTTTTTTGGGGTCTGATTTTCATTTTGATATGGTTCGGTTGGGCGCAGCCATGTATGGTATTAATACTACTCCTTATCGAGCATCCAGAATGAAAAATGTGTTAACCATAAAAGCTCCAATTTTACAAATTGAAACATTACCTAGAGGCGAATATGCCGGCTACTCAATAACCTATCAGGCGCAAACCGAACGAAAAATAGCAATTGTCTCAATAGGATATGGAGATGGTTTGCCTCGCTCTTTGTCGAACAAAGGGAGGGTAATTATTAATAATAAAGAGTGCCCGATTATTGGTAGAGTTTCGATGGAAAACATAATATGTGATGTAAGCGATGTTGAAACTACTCAGGTTGGAGATATGGCATATATTTGCAACAATCAGTATAACTTAGATGATATGGCTCAAGATTCAACAACTATAGCCTATGAATTGATGTCAAACATAGGAAAAAATCAGCGTTTTATCAGAAAATATATTTAATTATTGCTTAGCTGAACTTTTAGCTTGCTTACTAGCATTGTACATTCCAACAAAGTCAACAGGACTAAGCATCAAAGGCGGTAATCCACTGTCAAACAAAGCAGAGCTTACAATTTGTCGGGCATATGGAAATAACAAATGCGGAATCTCCACCATAAGAACTGGCTCTTTGTGTTCTTGTGGCACATTTATAGTAGCCACACCGGCATAAGCCATTTCTAAAATAAAAAACTTTTCATCTTTCACATCGCCGTCAATTCTAAAATTAAGCACAACTTCGTGAACATTTCCTTCAATATGGCGAGCATCTATATTAACATCAATTTTGATTTGAGGTTGCGTATCTAACTTTTGAAAGATTTGCGGAGCATGAGGGATTTCCAAAGAAAAATCTTTAACATATTGGTTGTGCATTACAATCGCAGGTGATGGGTTTGGGTTTGAATTTTGCATAAGAATTCTCCGATTTTAATTTTTATTAACATAGTTGTACACGCATTTTTTGCCAAGGTCAACAATAACAGTTGATTAAACAAATAAATAAGTTATATTTAGTTTGAAAGAAAGGAATTGATAGAAATGACAGCATATTTAGATATTTTAGTGTTATTAATTGTAGCGGTACTTATATTTCAGCGCTTGCGTAGTGTTTTAGGTACACGTCCTACTGTTGAAAAAAGAATTCGCTTATCAAAAGAAAATGCCGAAAAATTATACAATATTTTGAAAAACGAGGCAGATAAAATGAGCGCTGAAGAAAAAAACAATGCCTCAAAAGTTCAAGAATTAACACCGCTTAATGAGGATGATCTTGACGATTTGTCAAAGGTATTAAGAAATATTCCTAATTTTAACAAGGATAAATTCATTAAAAGTGCTGAGCGAGCCTTTGAAGTAATTACCACAGCCTTTAATAATGCAGATATTGAAACTCTGGAAATGCTAGTTAGTTCAAAATTACTTAAAAAGTTTCAAGAAGTTATTGAAAGTAGAAAAGATAAAGGAATATCTGCAGAAACCGATTTTATTGGCTTTAGTAAGGTAGAAATTTTAAATGCTGAAATTAAAGCAGATAAAACCGCCCGCATAGCTGTTGAATTCGTATCTGAGCAGGTTAATATTTTGCGGGATGCTAAAGGTGATGTTATCGAAGGTGATGAAAATTATATCCAAAATATTACTGATATTTGGACATTTGAGCGTAGCATATCTTCAACCACTCCGAACTGGATTTTAGTTTCCACTAAAAAATAATGAGAAATGTACTAATTAAATCTTTGTTTTTGGTTTTAGTCCTTGCTTCATGCAGCAAGGATGATGCGACTAAAGGTGTTGAGTTAAAATCTGTTGACTTTACAGATTTACCGGCGTGGAAATTAGATGCCCAAGACGAGGCTAGAGATGCTTTTTTACGTAGCTGTGATGCACTAAAAGATTATCAAAAACCTTTTTTAGGTAATGCAAAGATAAAAATAGATACTCAATCATTTTTGCAAATCTGTCACAAGGCAAAGGATAATCCTCAACAAAACTTTAGAGATTTTGTAGAACAGAATTTTGAGCCATTTCTGGTAACTTATAATGGCTCTGATATTGGCAAGTTTACAGCATATTACGAGCCGATAATAAAAGTTTCGCAAACGCAAAATGATGAGTATAAGCATCCAATACATGCCAGACCGCTTGATTTGGTAGAGTTTAATCCCAAAGATTTTGACGATAACTTACCCTCTAAACGTTTGCTCGGACGTATAGAGGGGCAAAAACTTATTCCTTATTACACAAGAGAAGATATTGCTAATGGCAAAGGCAATATTCCGGTGTTGCTGTGGGCGAATAATCCGGTAGATGTTTACATTATGCATATTCAAGGACCTGCGGTAGCGCAGTTTGAAGATGGATCACGAATCAGGATTTCTTTTGCTGACACTAACGGCTTAAGTTTTCAAGGAATAGGAACAATATTGCTCAAAAACAAAGCTATAACTCCGGCTCAGGCCTCTATGGGAGAGATAAAGAAATGGCTACAAAACAATCCTAAACTTGCAGAAAAATATATGAATCAAAATCAGCGATATGTTTTTCATCAGTTAATTGGTGCGACAGGTCCTCTCGGAGCAATGGGCGAGCCTTTATCTGCCGGTCGGTCTATAGCTATAGATAAGGAATTTATTCCTCTTGGAGCTTTGATTTGGCTAGATACCAAATTACCCAATGGTTCACCATTGCAACGTTTGGTCAATGCGCAAGATGTCGGTGGCGCAATCAAGGGTGCTATTAGAGCTGATTATTATTGGGGGAGTGGCGGAGATGAAGTGTTAGAACTTGCCGGAAAAATGAATTCTAGCGGAAGATATTATATTTTTATGCCAAAAAAAGGAGAGTAAAAATTGGGAAAGAAAATTTGTAATCGTGCTGATGAAATGGCTTTTCATGCTTTACAGAAAGCTCTTGAACAAGAAAAAATGAAGCTTTGCTTGCTAGAGAGCAAGATAAATCGTCCTACCTCTCCGGTTTATAATCCGTGGGAAGTATTGTTACCAATGTTAGTTCCAACCATTTTGGGGTTAATATTGATTATGAGTGTTGGTCCGATTTTCGGATTAGTATTTATGGTTGCCGCCATATTTGCGGTGTCTAATTTAGTAAAGAAAAAGCTAGACAGTCGTTTGTATGAGCGAAGCAAAAATTTTCTTACCTCATCATATGAAAACTTCAACAAGTTGTGGGATTTTGGGGGTATAGTATTGGTCAACTCTGCCAATCAAAAACAGGCTTGCATTTCACCTGAGGCTGATTGGAAAGATTTTGTGATACAAAATTTTGCTGATTTAATGGTTGATAAACCTGAAGCTCAGCAACAAGAAACGCCACAAGAGGAAGTAAAAGATGAGACGCCTAGACCGAGACGTCGCTCCCGCCGAGGATGATAACATTGCTTGGGCT